>DATHFW010000133.1:0-7381 GCA_035317945.1 Steroidobacteraceae bacterium
CGCAGGCGGCTTGGGTCGGCGCATTGATCCGCCACACCACCGAGATGCAAGTGCCGCTTGATTTCGTCTCGACGCATGTCTACGCCGACGACAGCGCCAAAGATGTTTTCGCAAGTCGAGAGGTCATTGCCCGAACGGAAATGGTATGCCGCGCGGCGAAAAAAGTTCGCGATGAAGTGACCGCGTCGCGCCGGCCGGACCTTCCCATCATCTGGAGCGAGTACAACGCCACCTATACCAATGACTCGAAAATCACCGACGCGCTGTTCATGGGCCCGTGGTTGGCAGACACGGTGCGCCGGTGCGATGGGCTCGCGGACATGATGGCTTATTGGACGTTTTCGGATGTATTCGAAGAGCAAGGTGTGGTTCGTCGGCCGTTCTACGGTGGATACGGCTTGATTGCGGCCGGCGGCATTCCAAAACCGGCTTTCAATGCCTTCAAGATGCTGCATCAGTTGGGCGATGAGCGCCTGGATGTCGACTCGGACCACGTACTCGTCACGCGGCGGAAGGACGGCTCGCTCGTGATCGCGGTGTGGAATTACGTGTCGCCCGGACAAAACGCTTTGACGGCCACCATAGCTTTGCGGCTGCCGCATGAGGCACGCACGGCGCGGGTGGTTAGACTCGATGCGGATCACGGCGACGCCGGCGGCGCCTACGCCCGAATGGGATCGCCGCAATACCCAACGCGCTCACAACTCGATGCGTTGATCAAGGCATCTGCGCTCACCGCACCGGAAGACTTGGCGATCATGAACGACAGCGTATCGGTGACGCTGCCGCCCAACGGTCTTGCCACTATTGAGGTGCCGATGGCGGCTCATCGCCCCGGCGGCGGCGGCGGCGGCGGGTGATAGGCCTCGGGCCTCAGCCGCGAAGCAATACGTAAACCGCTCCCGTGCCGCCGTCAATCGCCCGCGCGGACGTGAAGGCCATGACGTCCGTATGCCGGCGCAGCCACAGATCGACTGCCGTCTTGAGCACCGGGCCGCGCGCGCCCGAACGGTAGCCTTTGCCGTGGATGATGCGCACGCAGCGGCGGCCCGAATCGCGGCTGCGCGCGATAAAATCGGCCAAGGAATCGCGTGCTGCTGGCTGGGTCATGCCGTGAAGATCCAACTCGTCCTCGGTGGGATATAATCCGCGCCGCAAGCGGCGCATCACTTGGACGCGCACGCCCGCTCGATGAAACGACAGCGCCGCGCCGCCGTCGGCGGCGGTCGTCGCGATCAGCGGCATCATGTCGTCGAGATTTTCCATGGCCGTAGGCGCCGGCCTGCGCAAACGCGCCCGTGGCGCGGGCTTGGCAAGCCCCTTCGCCGGCGGAACCTGAACCAGCGGCTTGACGTCGCGTACCGCTGCGCGAAATGCGCCGGCGTCGGCCGATTCGTTTTGTTCGCCGCCAAGCTCCGTATGACGCTTCTTGCCCATGATCACTTCGCTCGGCTATCGGGGTTTCCAGCGTTACAGTATAGTCCGCACGGCGAGACCCGCCAGCGCAGCGCAGGCTGATAAGCAGTGAAGATTCTTCTTTCCAATGACGACGGCTACCGTGCCGAGGGCCTGGCGGCGCTCGGCGAGGCGATCAGGCCGCTGGGCGCCGTTACCATTGTGGCACCCGATCGCAATCGAAGCGGAGCGAGTAACTCATTGACACTCGATGTACCGGTGCGAGCCGTGCGGTACGAGCCAGATGCCTACTATGTCAACGGCACACCGACCGACTGCGTGCATTTGGCGATCTCGGGCTTGTTCGATTTCGAGTACGACATCGTGGTGTCAGGCGTGAATGACGGCGCAAATCTTGGAGATGACACGCTGTACTCGGGCACGGTGGCCGCGGCCGTCGAAGGTCGATTCTTAGGGCTGCCGGCCATAGCCGTGTCGCTGTGCCTCACGCCGGACAGCCCGCGTAATTTTGCCAGCGCGGCGCAAGTTGCCGCGCAACTGGTGCGCCGCATGGCGCAGCGGCCTCTGCACGGTTTTGAGGAGGGACCGGTCATTCTGAATGTGAATGTTCCGGACTTGCCCGCGGGGCAATTACGCGGCATCAAGGTAACGCGGCTCGGAAACCGGCATCGCGCCAAGCCCATCGTCAAGGCAAAAGATCCCAGAGGCCGCGATGTCTATTGGGTGGGAAATGCGGGCGCCGGCCAGGACGCAGGTCCGGGCACGGACTTTCACGCCGTTGCGGAAGGTTACGCGTCCATCACGCCGTTGCAGATTGACCTGACACGGCATCCGGCGTTGCCTGATCTCAAACGATGGCTCGAGCTTGACTAATTTTATGGAAGGTCCACGCCTCAGCGGTATCGGCATGACCTCGGCGCGCACCCGGGAGCGGCTGGTGCAGCGGCTGCAGGAGCAGGGGATTGCCGATCAGCGGGTGCTGGATCGGATCCGCAATGTGCCGCGGCACCTCTTCATGGATGAGGCGTTGGCGAGCCGCGCGTATGAGGACACGGCTTTGCCCATCGGCTTCGGGCAAACCATATCGCAACCCTTCGTCGTTGCGCGCATGACGGAAGCATTGCTCGCAGCGGGCGAGGCGCCGAAAGTGTTGGAAATTGGAACGGGCTGCGGCTATCAGACTGCCGTGTTGTCGCCGCTGGTGAAGGAGATCTACACCATTGAGCGGATTGCTCCGCTGCTCGGACGGGCGCGGCGCACATTGCGGGAGCTGCGAATTCGCAATGTGAATTTTCGTCACGACGATGGCAACATCGGCTGGGCGGCGCGCGCGCCGTTCGATGGGATTGTCTTGACGGCCGCGCCGCATGCGGTGCCGAAATTACTGTTCGATCAGCTGAAAGTGGGCGGGCGCCTGATTGCCCCCGTGGGACCCGAGGGGCGGCAAGAACTGTTCCGCTACACCAAGGGCGAAACCCGGATCGATCGCCAGTCCCTCGGTGCAGTCAGCTTCGTTCCCTTGGTGTCGGGATTGCAGCGCTAGGACAGGCTGCTGTTTGCGCCATACGCAGTTCGATTTGCGCCATTGGCCTATGCCTGCTGCTCGGCGGCTGCGCGAGTACGCGCAGAGAGGGCCGTGAGGTCTACGTGGTGCGGCCGCAGGACACGGTGTACAGCATCGCGTGGCGCTATGGACTCGATTTTCACGACTTGGCGCGCTGGAACCACATCGGTCCTGATTTCCGTATCACGATCGGTCAGACGCTCATCCTCGCACCCGCCGCAGCCACCGCCGCCGCGCCGCCGCTGAAGGTTCCCAAGCCGCCGCGGGCGACTGCCCCGGCCAAGCCTCCGGCCGTTGCCTCAGCCCTGTCGTGGGTGTGGCCCACCGATCGGCTGTCCGCGCCGCAAGCGGTATCCGGCGGTGGAATTCTGGTGCCGGGGCGCCTGGGCCAGGACATTCGTGCGGCGTCATCCGGTCGGGTTGTTTACAACGGCATCGGTATTCGCGGCTACGGGAATCTGATCATCATCAAGCACGGCGAGAATTTACTGTCGGCCTACGCGCACACTCGCGAGCCGCTGGTGCATGACGGGCAGGAAGTTGCTCTGGGACAGGTGATCGCGCACATGGGAGAAGGAGCGCCGCAAAAGCCGGTTCTGTACTTCGAGATTCGGCGCAACGGCAAACCGGTTGATCCGTTGGGCTTCCTGCCGATCACGAAGTGATTTCTATGTTTGCTCCCCAATAGATTGATATGCATCAGTATTCAAGGGTCATTTAACTTTGTCGGGGACTTGCGACAGATAATCTCATATGGTTAACTGCGAGCCGTCGAGAAGATCCATTGCGGGGCGCTAGGCTTACACGTTAAATCGAAAAACAACAACAAGATCAATTAGAAGAAGAATATTCCTCGATAACAATTAGGTTGTGTATTTCGCTTATCGCCTCGCTATTTTTTTGAATGTTTTACACCAGCAGCAATGCTGCGACCTGTCGGTGCTCGGACACCAGCACGTTGAAAGTCCGGCAGGCCGCGCCGGTGTCCATGACCTCAAAACCAATCCCTGCGCGCAAAAACTGCGCGCCGAAAGATGCGGCCGGGAAGATCTGGCGCGCGCCCGTCCCCAACAACACCAATTCCGGCTCGAGGGCGAGGATGCGCGACCCGTCGACGGCGATGAGATCCTCGAGATTGTGAATGTTCGGCTCAGCAATCACCGTTGAGGCGCTCAGGATCACTGCGCCACGATAGATATTTTCATTCACGCGCAACTCGCCGCCGCCGTAGGCGCGAATGACGTTGATGCCGGAACTCAGGTCCTGGGTAAATTGCATGCGCTTAAGATACTCAAAATTTTGTCGGAGCGTTCGTGTCCAGCCAGTATTTCCGCTTCCTCTCCCGCAGCGCCGAGCCTCGCCGCTCCGCGTTCCTGGAGCAATTGCTGGCGCGCGCCGACGGCGGCCGGCTCGTCAGCGATTGGCGCGCCGACGCATTCCGTGTCATCGCGCCGCAGGCGCTCTGGCCGGGAGTAGCGCCCGCAGCGCTGCGTGCCGACGCCGCAGCTGTCGACGCCGCAGCCGTGGACGCGGCAGCGGCTAACGCCGCGTGGGTTTGCCTCGCAACGCCGGTTCACTATGTCGCCGACATGACCAGCGTGCGCATGCCCCAAGGCGGTATCCTGTCGCTCATGCAGGCGGACGCCGAGACGCTCGCGCTGGATTTCAATCGAGTATGGAATGGATCGGGCATTCGTTTGGCGGCGGGCGCTTCGGCGCGTCTATATGGCATTTTTGATCAAACGCTCAACGTCACGACACGCGACCCTGAGGATGTACTCGAGCGGCACATTGAAGAATATCTACCGGCAGGCGCCGATGCGCCACGCCTGCGGCAACTGATGAGTGAAATCGAGATGTGGTTATTCGAGCATGAGGTCAACAGTACGCGGGCGCATGCCGGCGCTCCGCGCGTCAGCGGGCTTTGGCTGTGGGGCGGGGGCGCGCCGCTTGCTTCGCTGCCGCGAGTACAAGGCTGGGCCGCGGGGGATGACGTTTTTTTCAGTGCCTTCAAGGGCGAAGAATCCGGCAGCGGCGTCATCGTCGCCTCCCAAGCTCCCGGTGAGGGCGGATGGCGCGATATGGAGTCGCGCTGGCTCGAGCCGGCGGTGGCGCAGTTGCGCGCGGGACGTCTATCGCGGCTGGACCTGTCGGCCGGTGAGCGATGCGTCACCCTGTCGGCGCGCGCAGTTCGGCGCTTCTGGCGCAGACGCAAACCGTGGTGGGAGTTCTTCGCGTGAGCGGCATGGAGATTAGGCGCCGGGCGCTCGGAGTGGCGCATGATTTCGCGGGCCAGGTGCATCCCGTGTTACGGCGCGTCTATGCCGCCCGCGGCATCGACAATGATTCGGAGCTTGATTTGTCCCTGGATCGGATGCTGCCGGTGGGATCTCTGGAGGGGCTGGATGCGGCGACGCGGCTGCTGGCCTCGCATCGCGCAGGCCGTGTGCTGGTGATCGGCGATTTCGACGCCGACGGCGCCACCAGCACCGCCGTGGTCGTCAGGGCGCTGCGCGCCATGCATTTCGCGCACGTCGATTTCCTGGTGCCCAATCGGTTTCGCTTCGGTTATGGGCTGACGCCGGAAATCGTGGCGTTGGCCGCCACCCGCGCGCCATCATTGATCGTCACCGTGGATAACGGCGTGTCCAGTGTGGCGGGAGTGGACGCGGCGCGAGAGATCGGGGTACCGGTGCTCGTGACCGATCATCATTTGCCGGGCGCTGTCCTGCCGCGAGCGGAGGTGATCGTGAATCCCAACCTCCCGGGCAGCCAATTCGCAAGCCCCGCCCTGGCCGGCGTGGGTGTTGCTTTCTACCTGGTCGCGGCGCTGGCCAAGTGGCTCGGGGAGGAAAGATTCCGGGTTGCGGACTTGCTGGACTTGGTGGCTCTCGGAACCGTTGCCGATATGGTTCCGCTGGACCGCAACAATCGAATACTGGTGTCGCAGGGCATCAAGCGTATTCGCGCCGGCCGCTGCGTCGCCGGCATTCGTGCATTGCTCGAGTCGGCCGGTCGCCGCCAGGAGCAGCTGACGGCAGCTGATTTAGGGTTCGCGGTGGCGCCGCGATTAAACGCGGCGGGACGGCTCACCGATATGAGCGTCGGCATTGCCTGTCTGTTGGCTGACCAGCCCGAGGAGGCCGCGCGATTGGCGGGTTTGCTCGCAAAACTCAATGACGAGCGGCGTGAAATCGAACAGCGAATGCAACTCGAAGCGGTGGGGCTTGCCGACGACATGCGCGTCGGCGAGGCGGCCGAGTCGCTTGGGGTGTGCCTGTTCGACGAAAGCTGGCATCAAGGCGTGGTCGGCTTGGTCGCCGGCAGAATCAAGGACCGGCTGCACCGGCCGGTGATCGCTTTCGCGCGCGCGGAAGACGGCTCGCTGCGCGGCTCGGCGCGCTCCGTGCTCGGCGTGAACATTCGGGATGCCCTCGACAGCATTGCCACGCGGCGGCCCGGTCTCATCGACAAATTCGGCGGTCACGCCATGGCCGCCGGGTTGAGCCTGCAGGAAGGAAATTTGCCCGACTTCAAAATAGCTTTCGCGGCTGAAATTGCCGCGCGCGCCGATCGCGATTCGCTCACCGGCGTGATCTACTCGGATGGCGTGCTGAGCGCCGAGGAGCTGTGCGTCGAAACGGCGCAGGCGTTGCGCGGCGCGGGTCCTTGGGGTCAAGGATTCCCGGAGCCGGTGTTCGACGGGCAGTTCCAAGTCGTGGATGCCAGAATCGTCGGCGGCAAACATATGAAGCTGCGGCTGGATTCGGTGAATCGCGGCCGGGAGCCGCTCGATGCGATTGCTTTCGGCTATGTGGGAGGCTCGTCCGAGGATGCAAATTTGGGCAGCGGCGCAACGATTCAACTCGCCTATCGCCTCGAGATCAACGAATTCCGCGGTGCTGAACGCGTGCAGCTGAATTGCCAGCACCTCAAGATCGGCTGACCAATGTGCTAGGATTCGCGGCCATGGAAATCAATCAAATCAAACGATCCATCAAAGATCTCGAGGAACGCACCGATTCCTTGAGGAGGTATCTTTGATTACGACAACAAGCACGAGCGCCTTCAAGAAGTAGCGCGCGAATTGGAGCAGCCGGGTATTTGGGACAATCCGGATCGCGCCCAAGAGCTGGGAAAGGAGCGCGCGAAACTCGAGCTGGTCGTCGGCAGCCTTGACCGCCTCAAGCTCAGCTTGAATGATGCCTCGGAGCTGATCGATCTGGCGGCTGAGGAGTCGGATGCTTCGGCCGCGGCGGGCATCGAGGCCGACGTCAACGCTTCCGCTGCCGAAGTCGAAAGACTCGAGTTCCAGCGCATGTTTCCGGGCAAAATGGACTCGCACAATGCCTTTCTCGATATTCAAGCCGGGGCGGGCGGCACTGAAGCTCAGGACTGGGC
>DATHFW010000134.1:0-2789 GCA_035317945.1 Steroidobacteraceae bacterium
TCGCGCCAGTGCGGCGGATAAGTGCGTTCGTAGCCGGGAAGCGATTCGATGCGGTGAATCCAGCGGGCGAGCGCCGGATAGTTGCGCTCCATGGGCAGGAAGCGCGCGCCGAGTTCCGCCGCGGCGCTTCGATCGAGCGCGCGCCGCAGTACTTGTATCCACGGGAAAATCACCATGTCGAGGGCGGAATAATTGGCGCCCACGATCCATTCCTCCTTGCTCAGGCGGCCCTCGATGGTGCGCGCCTCGCGCCCGACGAGGTGCATGGCATCGGTGAGATTGTCGATATCCGCGGCAACCTGGTCGGCAAAGATGGCGCTGACGATCTTCTGCACCGAGGGCTCTGCATAGGCCTGAAATTCGCAAATCACGCGCATGATGACCCCGGCCTCCTCCGGGCTGAGCCCAAAAATCGGCGGCTGCGGATACTTGAGGTCGAGGTAATAAAGTATCGCCACCGATTCGAACACCACATAGTCGCCGTCCTTCAATACCGGCACCCGGCCGCGCGGGTTCATCTTCAGCATCTGCGGAGATTGCTGCTCCTGCTTGTCGAAGTGCAGGAGCTGAGACTCGTACTGCAAGCCCTTGTGCTCCAGCGCCAAGAGGATGCGCCACGAGAACGGACTGCCGCTGCCCCAATAAAGAGTGAGTGCCATAGCCTTGATTGTAGCGGATGAAGTTCTCAACTCATCGCGCTAAGCTCGATTCATGACCTTTAGTACCTTGATCGACGCATCCGCCCTTCGAGAATTGGCGGGCAAGCCCGACGTCGCCGTGATCGATTGCCGCTTCGACCTGATCAACCCCGAGGGCGGCCGTCGCGCGTATCTTACGGGCCATATCCCCGGAGCCCGTTACGCGGACCTCAACAAGGACCTGTCCGCGCCGATCAGCCCGAATTCAGGGCGCCATCCGCTACCCTCACCAGACGATTTCGCCGCCACCTTGGTTGGGTTGGGAATAGGCAATGCCACCCAGGTCATCGCCTATGACGACGCCGGCGGATCATTCGCGGCCAGGCTGTGGTGGTTGCTGCGTTGGCTCAGGCATCGGTCAGTCGCCGTGCTGGACGGCGGAATCAAGGCCTGGACCGCCGCGGGCGGCACGTTGGAATCGGGCGAGGAGAAGCCGCTATCGAAGGAGATCCCCGGCGGCCGCATCTCACCGCGAGCCGACAGCGCTGCGGTGATCGGCACGGCCGACATCGCGGCATTTTTGAATGACCCCGGGAATCTGCTGGTGGATGCCCGAGCCGCAGAGCGATTTGCGGGGTCGGTCGAACCCATCGATGCCGTCGCCGGTCACATCGCGGGCGCAGTGAACCACCCCTTTTCGGCCAATCTCGCGCCGGACGGCCGATTCCTGCCCGCGCCTGATCTCAAGCGTCTGTGGGTTTCGCGCCTCGCCGGCAGGCAGGCGGCGCACCTGGCCGCGATGTGCGGCTCAGGGGTCACCGCCTGTCACAACTTGCTCAGTTTGGAGGTTGCCGGGCTTGGCGGAGCCAAGCTGTACGCCGGTTCCTGGAGCGAATGGATTAGAGATCCGAATCGACCTGTTGCCCGCGGCGCGTAACCTCGCATCCCGATGCACGACGCGGTCATTTACATGCAGCCCCAATTTGTTATCGTGCGCGCCACATGAACACGCCCGCGAAAGTGCTGAACGCCCCCAACCATCCGTGGAAGATTGCCGAGTCTTTGGACCTGTATCAGGTCGAAGCCTGGGGCAAGGGATACTTCTCGATCAATGCGCAAGGCCATGTGGTCATCCGGCCGAATCTGGACGCGACTCGGGAAATCGATCTGTACGACGTGGTTCAAGGACTCAAGGCGCGCGACCTGCACACGCCCGTGGTGATTCGCTTCTCGGACATTCTGGCGCATCGGCTGCGGCATCTTGCGGATGCGTTCGCCACCGCCATTACCGAGAACGACTATAAGAATCGCTATGCCGCGGTATTCCCCATCAAGGTCAACCAACAACGACTGGTCGTCGAAGAGGTCTACCGCTACGGCAAGGAATTCGGCTTCGGGCTCGAGGTCGGCTCCAAGCCGGAATTGCTCGCGGTCATGTCGATCACGGAGAATGCACCGGATCGTCTCGTGGTGTGCAACGGCTTCAAGGATGACAGTTACATCGAAGCGGTCATCATCGCGACCAAGCTCGGCCGCACCATCATTCCGGTCGTCGAGAACTACGAAGAGATCCACTTGATTCTCAAGCATGCCGAGAAGTACGGCGTGAGACCCAAGATCGGCGTGCGCGTGAAGCTCGCCAGCGAAGGCGCCGGACGATGGCGCGAATCTGCCGGCGAGAAATCCAAGTTCGGCCTGTTCATCAGCGAGATTCTCGATCTGTATGCGCTGCTCAAGGAGCGCAACATGCTCGACTGCCTGCAGCTCGTTCACTGCCATCCAGGCAGCCAGCTGCAGGACATCCGGCGCGTGAAGGATGCCATCAACGAGCTGGCCCATGTGTACGCGGAACTCAAAATCATGGGCGCCGGCCTCAAGTACATCGACATCGGCGGCGGCTTGGGCGTCGACTACGACGGCAGCGGGACCAATTACGAGTCCTCGATGAATTACACCCTCAATGAATACGCCAGCGATGTCGTGTACCGCATCAAGAGCGTTTGCGATGCACGCGACGTGCCGCATCCGATGATCGTCAGCGAGTCGGGCCGCGCCATCGCCGCCCATCACAGCCTGCTGGTGTTCGACACGCTGGGTTCCTCCAAGCTCGATCAATTCAAAGTCACCGGCAAGCCGGCCGAGGACTACCAC
>DATHFW010000135.1:0-7986 GCA_035317945.1 Steroidobacteraceae bacterium
GCCGGAAGCAGGCGGCGTCTGCGACGCTGGAACCCCCGAATTTATGTACTACCCACTTACTCATTCTGCACACGCGCCCTGACAGCCCAAGGCGTTGTTCGCGCTCCCAAACCGTAACGTTGATGAAATGCGGCGGTGAGCAGCTAGACAGCCCGGAACTCTAAACGCACCAACGGCACGCAAGCAAGCGATTCCGTTCGCGTTTTACGCTCTGCCCCGCCGCGAACTGCTGCCGGCGCGGCCCGATTTTGGCAGTCCTGTGTGCTGCGTGCGAAAGGGTCGGATCGCTGCCTGGCGGCTCGATCCGACGGGCTGGTATGCGGGAATGAGATGCTGCTTGCCGTTGCCGATCAAATCCGCGCGCCCCATGCGCTTCAAGGCGTCGCGCAAGATGGGCCAATTAGCCGGATCGTGATAGCGCAGAAAAGCCTTATGCAGTCGACGCACTTTGATGCCTTTCGGTATCACGACCTCTTCGCTGCTGCGGCTGACGCGCTTGAGGGGATTCTTGGAGGAGTGATACATCGCGGTGGCAGTGGCCATGGGCGACGGCAAGAACGCCTGAACTTGATCGGCACGAAATCCGTTCTTCTTCAACCACAGCGCCAGTTCAAGCATGTCGACATCGCGGGTGCCGGGGTGAGCGGCAATGAAATAAGGAATCAGGTACTGCTCTTTTCCTGCTTCCTTCGAATACTTATCGAACAGCTCCTTAAATCTGTAATAGCTGCCGACCCCGGGTTTCATCATCTTCGATAGCGGCCCTTCACCAATCGCCTCCGGTGCAATTTTCAAATAACCGCCCGTATGGTGGGTCGCGAGTTCCTTGACGTACTCCGGCGATTCAATCGCAAGATCGTAGCGAACGCCCGATGCGATCAATACCTTCTTGATCCCTTTCAGCGCCCGCGCGCGGCGATATAAATTGATGAGCGGAGCATGGTCGGTGTTGAGATTCGGACAAATGCCCGGGAACACACAGGAAGGTCTTCGGCAGGCAGATTCAATCGCCGTGCTCTTGCAATGCAGACGATACATGTTGGCCGTCGGACCGCCCAAATCCGAAATGACGCCGGTGAATCCCTTCACATCATCGCGTATCGTCTCGATCTCGCGAATGACGGAATCTTCCGAGCGGCTCTGAATGATCCGGCCCTCATGCTCGGTGATCGAACAGAACGTACATCCCCCGAAGCATCCGCGCTGAATCGCCACGGAGAAACGAATCATGTGGTAGGCGGGAATCTTCGCGTCCGCGTAGGAGGGATGCGGGCGGCGCGCGTAAGGCAATTCGTAAATGGCATCCATGTCCGCCGTCGCCAAAGGAATGGGCGGCGGATTCAGCCAAAGCTCCTGCGTACCGTGCCGCTGCACCAGTGCGCGCGCATTTCCGGGATTCGACTCCAGGTGCAGGATGCGCGAAGCGTGCGCATACAGCACGGGGTCCTTGCTGACCTGCTCGAATGAGGGCATGCGGATGACGCTGCGTTCGCGCTGCGCATTCGGCACTTTGCGATAGAACTTCACGATTTTTTCCGACGCGGCGGGCGCCGCGTTCGCCGCGGCCACCGTACTCGCCGCGGCCGGCGCGGGCGCCAACGCGGCCCTGCGTTCCTCCTCGCCGGCGTAAGGATCAACTGGCGGGCTCAAAGGGCCCGGTGTATCCAAGTCGCTCGAGTCGATTTCCACCCAGCCTGTCGGCATGCCGCGGCGTAAGTAGGCGGTGCCTCGCAAATCGGTGATGTCGGCCATGAGTGCGCCCTCATCCAGCCGCCGGGCAATCTCGCCGATCTGCCGCTCCGCGTTGCCGTACACCAGAAGGTCCGCCTTGGCATCGACCAATACGGAGCGGCGCACTTGTTCGGACCAATAATCAAAATGCGCGATTCGCCGCAGGCTGGCTTCGATGCCGCCGACCACGATGGGTACGCCCTTGTAAGACTCGCGGATGCGCTGCGAATACACGATGACGCAGCGGTCCGGGCGCTTGCCGCCCTGCCCGCCCGGCGTGTACGCATCATCGCTGCGCACCCGCCGATCCGAGGTGTAGCGATTGACCATCGAATCCATGTTGCCGCCGGTCACCCCGAAGAACAGCCGCGGCGCGCCGAGCGCCTCGAAGTCGCGGGTGCTATGCCAGTCCGGCTGCGCAATGATCCCCACCTTGAATCCTTGCGCCTCCAGTACGCGCCCGATGATCGCCATCCCGAAGCTGGGATGATCGACGTAGGCATCACCGGTGACGATGATGATGTCGCACTGCTCCCAGCCGAGCGCCGCCATTTCCGCGCGCGAAGTCGGTAGGAAGGTCGCCGGCGGGGAGCCGGCGACACGGGAACTACTGGAAAACAGGGGCGCGGCGCTTTGCACGGCCGCGATTAAGCCTGATTGCAGGGCTTAAGTACAACGAAACCCATCACCCCCACATCGATCACCCCACATCGACGGGGTAATAAATCTGGGCATCCTCGCGCTGCACAAGAAGGGCCACGTTATGCCCCGCCCGGGCTACCTCGCGCTTCAAATCAGCCACGGTGGCCACCCGTACGCCATTGACGCCCAACAGGACGTCGCCGGGCTGTAATCCGGCAGCCAGCGCCGGGCCCGTGACGTCTTCGACCAACAATCGGCCCTTGGTGTGCAATTCCTGTTGCTCGTTGGGCTGCAACGACCTCAAGACCAGGCCCAGCTTGCCGCCGCTGTCCTCACCCGAGTTTCGGGCAACCTGACCTTGCGAATCCTCCAGCAGCACCGTCTTGACGGTCACTTCGGTGGCTTTACGATCGTGCCAGATCCCCAATCGCGCCTGGCTGCCGGGCGGCAGCTGCGACACGATGGCGGGCAGGTCCCAGGAATGATCGATGTTGCGCCCATTGACGCTGGTAATGACATCGCCCGCCTTCAGGCCGGCCTTCTCGCCGGGGCCGGTGGGATCCACCGAGCTGATCAACGCGCCATGCGGTGAGGTCAAGCCGAATGACAGGGCGAGCTGTTGCTTAATATCCTGCACTGAGACGCCGATGCGGCTGCGCAGCACCTTGCCGTTCTTCTGCAGCTGATCCTTGACGTTCAAAGCGAAGTCGATGGGTATGGCAAAGGAGACGCCCATATAGCCGCCGGTGCGGCTATAGATCTGCGAATTGATGCCAATGACCTCACCGTCGATGTTGAACAACGGTCCACCGGAATTTCCCGGGTTCACGGCGGCATCGGTTTGAATGAAGGTCACGTAACTGCTGCCGCTGCCATCGTTCAGCGGCCGTCCGATCGCGCTGATGACGCCCGCCGTCACGCTGTTCTCGAAACCGAAGGGCGAACCGATCGCAATGGCCCATTGACCGGGGCGCAATTTGGCGGGGTCGCCGAAGCGCACGGTCGGCAAGCCGGTCGCGGCGATTTTGATCAGCGCCACGTCGCTGGCCTTGTCGATTCCGACCACTTTGGCGGTGAACTCACGGCGGTCAGTGAGGGTGACCACCACTTCAGATGCGTCTGAAACCACATGCGCATTGGTCAACACATAGCCGTCCGGGCTGACGATGAAACCCGAACCGACGCCTCTGCTTGGCGGCGCTCGATCCGGACCCGGCGACGGCGCTTGGAAGCGGCGGAAAAATTGCGACAGCGGGTCGTCCCCGTCGCCCTGCCCCTGCTGCCCCTGCCCCTGCCCACCGAGGCCCGGGATTCTTTGAGCCTTCTCCGTCACGCTGACATTCACCACGGACCCGCCGGCTTCGGCGACCAACCCCGAAAAATCCGGCAGTCCCGTCACGCGTCCGGCCGGCGCAGTTGCGGGGGCGAGCGCCGCAGCAACGATCGGGGCACCCGATTGACCCTGGCGCGCATCGGCGTTCGAGCGCTGGTGAGCGACAACCATCACAAAGATGCCCGCAATCACGGCCAGCGACCAAGTTCTGATGTTTCCCATTAATTACGTCCTCTGACCTAGAAAGATTCTGGATTGAAATGACAGACCCCAAAACTGGGGTGTTGGTTGCAATTTTCCAGGCTAAATGGGGTAATTTTCAAGGTATCGGCGCGCCGGGGGCCCGAAATGTGAAATCCCCATGGGTAATCCTAAGCGTTCACCGACTACCCTTACCAGTATGGCAGACGTGGGTCCAATTCTGGTGGTGGTGGGTGGCGACACCAAACGCCTGCAATGGCTGACGCACCATGTCACCAGCCATTGGCCCAATGCACAGGTGACGACCCTTCGCGCCGGCGAAACGGCGCCCTTGAGCCGGCTGATCAGCGAGCGCACCCCCGACGCCGTCGTGCTGCAGGCCGATTTTGGCGACGACGCCGACGCCGACGCCGTGCTCAATAGCATGACCCAGCTGCTGCGCATGCAGCCCGCCTTGCACTGCATTTTGCTGGCTGACAACGGTAATGAAATGTCGGCGGTGCGAGCCCTCAAGGGCGGCGCCAAGGACTATCTGCCGCTGTCGCAAATCACGCGCGACCAGTTGCTGACGGCAGTTGGCGAAGCATGCGCCAAACGGCGCGTAGCTGCGCAAGCCGCCGCCATGATGGCCAACAGCGAGAATCCCACCATCATCGAGGTTCCCGGCTACTCCATCGTCAAAGAGATTGCCACCAGCAATTTCTCATCCGTTTTTCTCGCGCGCAGCGACCGTCTGCGCAGAAACGTCGTCCTCAAGGTGATGACGCGCGGCGAATCAGAGCGGGAATTGGGCGATGCCGAACGTTTCCAGCGAGAATACGAAATCATCTCCAGCATCACGCATCGTGCGATTGCAGAGATTCACGACTTTGGCTCCCTGCCCGGCCATCTGTACCTGGCCATGGAATATTTTCCGTGCGGCGATCTGCGCGATCGCCTGCGAAATCCGTTGAGCGTGGATGAGAGTCTCTATTATTTGCGCGCCATCGCAGAGGCGCTGCGCGTCATTCATGTGTTCGGGATCTTGCATCGTGATTTGAAACCCGCGAATGTCATGCTGCGCGAGGACAATTCCCCGGTGCTCATCGACTTCGGTCTGGCCCGCCGTTCACTGGATGAAATCGGCAGCACCGGCGTAGGCCAGGTGCTCGGCTCCCCTTACTACATCAGTCCCGAGCAGGCGCAAGGACAGCGGGTCGATGTGCGCACCGACCTCTACAGCTTGGGCGTGATGTTTTACGAGATGCTCACCGGCCAGCGGCCCTATGGCGGCCGAAGTGCCGTTGCCATCATGTCGCAGCACGCGACCTCGCCGGTACCGTCACTGCCCGAGTCTACGGCGATGCAGCAGCCGCTGCTCGACCGCCTCATGGCGAAGCGGCAAAGCGCCCGTTACGCATCTGCAGATGAGTTGCTGGCCGACTTGGGACCCATCGCCGCCGTCGCCTAAAATATGACGCCCATCGCTAAAAGCGTGACTCGTGTCACAGGCCGCTTCGACGGCGCATATTAAGTAACTCGCCGGCTTGAGGCTGTGACAGCCATCAAGCCTCGTGCGCGCGTCCTTTGGCACCCTGTCGAGGCCATGTTCATATCCGTCAAGCGCCATGAGCGCGAAAAACAAGAACTGATTGGCGCCAGCAATCGTCTGACTGACGCCATTCTGAAAACCAGTTCCGCGGGACTGTTCCTCATGGATTCGAAGGGCAGGATCCAACCGCAGGTTTCGGCGTCTCTCGGCACTCTGTTTCACCGCCAAGATTTTGCGAATCTCACCGTTGAGAAACTGATCGGTCCGTTGGTCTCTGCGAAAACATTGAGCCTCGTCCGCACTCACATGACTCACTTTCTGGAACTCGGCCACGGCGAGACCGCAGAGTCGGATCCGCTCCTGGACGTGGAAGTCAAATTGACGAACGCCGACGGCAGCTTCCTCAATGCCCACTATTCGTTTGAATTCAGCGCCGTCGAGATCGCGCATGAGGCGCGTTCTTGGATGGTGCGCGTCACCGATATTACCGCGCGCGCCCAGCAGCATCGGGAACTGGAAGACCTGCGAGTGCAGGTGCTGACTCAGGGCGAAATCCTGCGCAGCGTCCTGCAGGCCGGCGGAGCCCGCTTCGGCGCCTTTTTGCAAAGAACCGACGCCTCGATGAAATCCATCAACGGCGTATTGAAGAAACCGGCGCGCGAAGCCGGGGCCTTTCGCAACAAGCTGGAGGAAACACTGGAGGAAGTCGACCGCATTCGGCGTGACGCCGCGGCCCTCAAGTTAACCGGGCTGCAGACTGCTGCGCGCGACTTCGAAGATGCATTGCAGGAATTGCGCAGCCGCGAGACTTTGAGCGGCAGCGATTTCCTGCCGCTGGCGGTGAAGCTCGATGCGCTGTTTGGACAATTTGCCATGTTGCGATCGCTCACTTCCCAAGCGAGCCCGGTGCGGGAAGCAGAACCGGCCGCGCCCGACGCGCGCATCACCGAAAACGGCACTCAGGTCATCGAAGCTCCCCAATTTTTTGCCGCACTGGCGCAGCACGCCGCACCCGCGGCGCAACGAATGGCGGCCGTGGGCAGCCTGGAAAGCACCCTGATCACGCTGGCCGATCTGGTGGCGCAGGAGAATCACAAAATCGTGGTCCTCGCCTGCAGCGGATTGGACCTGGTTCCCGCGCGCTATCAGGCGGCCGTGAAAAATGTGGCGATCCAACTCATTCGCAATGCCGTCGTGCATGGCATTGAAGCCGCGCCTGAGCGTGCGGCCGCGGGCAAGGCGGCACATGCCACGCTGCGCTTGGAATTCAAAGGGGCGCCTGGAAACGGCTTTGAATTGACGTTTCAAGATGACGGACGCGGACTCGATCCGAACAAAGTCCGCGACGTTGCCGTTGCGAAGGGAATCCTCACCGAGGAGCAAGCGAGCCTGTTGCGCGATCGTCAGGCCATCAAATTGATTTTCAAATCCGGCTTTACCACGTTGACGGATACCGACGGCGATGCCAGGCACGGCACCGGCATGTCGCTGGTCCGTCGCTATGTGCACGAGGCGGGCGGCAAGATCGCGCTGGCCAGTCAGCTGGGCCAGGAAACCCGCTTCAAGATCACCCTGCCGACGCTTGAAATGGCGAGCGACGCGCAAGTCGCATGATCAGCGTTATTTTCAAAGCGGCGTGAGTTCCGCCAAAACAGCACCCGCCTGAACCCGGTCGGTTATTGCATAGGCAATTCGCGACACCACGCCATCATAGGGCGCGGTCAGGGTGTGTTCCATTTTCATCGCTTCGACCGTCACCAAGGGCGTACCGCGCGCGACTTTCTGACCCGTCGCGACATGCACCGCCACGATGGTTCCCGGCAGCGGCGTCAGCAATGATCCCTGCTCGCTGTCGCCGGCGACCTGCAAGGCATCATCGGTGCGCTCCAGGTGCAGCACCACATGCCGGCCGTCGCGAAATAGATGCAACAGCGGATTGGCATCGAACACCGAGATGCTCTGCCTCTGACCCTGGCATTCCACGAGCAGCAGATCGGCGCTGCGCGAGAGTACGCGCACGGCATAGTCGTGCTTGCTCACCCGCACCAGGTACTCGTCGGCTGAAACCTCAACGACGGCGTTTCCCTCCGCGAAGCGCCACGTGGTGCTCGCCGGCGCCGCTGATCGCCAGCCGCGGCTATCCTCCCACAGCGCATTGTTGCCGGTATTCTTCGCGGCGCACCACACCGCGCCCAGGGCGATGTCGGGGCCGGCGGCGGGCGGCTCGCCGAACAATAATTTCGCGCGCCGTACGTTCAAAAAATCGGTGCCCACCGCTCCACGGCGAAACTCTTGATCGGCGAGCACGCTGGTCAGCAGTGCCCGGTTGGTTGCCACCCCCACGATCTGCACCTCGCTCAAGGCGCGGTGCAGAAGCTCGATGGCGGTAGCCCGTGATTCTCCCCAAGCGATGATTTTTCCCAGCATGGGGTCGTAGTAAGTCGATATCTCATCGCCCGACCCGACTCCGGTATCCAGGCGCAGTCCCGGCACACTCTCGGGCCAGCGCAAGTGAGTGATTTGCCCGACGCTCGGCAAGTATTCGTGC
>DATHFW010000136.1:0-23417 GCA_035317945.1 Steroidobacteraceae bacterium
CGCACGGGCCGTTGCGCGGATAACCGCGGCGCCGGCCAGGGCAATGGGCGTCGGCGGCAGGCCGGCGCGAGTATAGGTGTTGTAAGGCCCATCGGTGCGCAAATCGACCGTGTGGATATCGCCATCGTACTGCAGACCCAAGCCATAGATGACGGTGGGATCCGCTTGCAAGCGCATGCCTACCTTGACGCGATGCAGGTAGAGGCCGGCGATCTTGGCAAGCTCCTGCGGCAATCCGCTTTCCTTCTGAACGATTGAGGCCATGATCAACAGCTCATACGCGTTGCGCAACGGCAGCTCCGGATCCCGATCCGCCCACGCCGTGTCCAGTTCCCGAATCAGCGCAGTATGCGCCTGACGAAGCAATTCGACGTCCGTGGTGCCGCTGGTGAAGCGGTATGTCTCGGGCAGGAACTGGCCTTCGGCATCGGTGCCCGGTTCGCCAAGTTTGCTCATGATATTGGCGGACTGGGCTGACCATGTCGTGTCCCGCGGCAGCGTGGACGCGATGTCGGGATTACGCCGCAAGGCATCGAGCAAATCCTGAACGCGCCAACCATCCACGATCGTCAACGAATGCAGCAGCACCTGGCCGTTCACCATTTTCGTCAGCAGCTCGCGCGGCGTGGTGCCGGGCTGGATTTCATATTCGCCCGCCTTGACCGCCGGCGCCAGTCCTTTCAACCTGGCATACAGGATCCACGCTCTTGGCTGAGCGACGATTCCCTGCGTGGCCAGTTCCGTCGCCACATGCGCGAAGCTCACTCCCGGCGGCACTTTGAATCGCGTCGGCGCGGTCAGCTTCAACGGGACATCGAGACTACGCACGCCGGACCAGAAAACCTTGGCCGCAGCCGCACCCAGCAGCAACACGGCCAGCGCAATGCCGATGCGCAGGATTCGGGTCACTGCCGATCCAGCAGCGAGCGCAGTTGTGCCGCGGTGTCCACGCGCTCGAAGCGCAGCTTACCTAGGCGCGCACATTCAATCGTGCGTACCGAGCGTATCCCGACGACGGCGTTGCTCATGAACACTTCCTCGGCAGACTGCAAGTCTTCCCAGCGGATGCGGCGTTCCACGGCGCGCAGGCCCAAGTTTGCGGCACTTTCCAAAACCCAGCGGCGCATGACACCGGCCACGCCGCAACGATCCAGCAGCGGCGTCATCAAAACAGTGCCGCGCCTGAGAAACAAGTTGGACATCGTACCGCACACCCAGTTGCCGTCGACATCCCTCATCAGTCCTTCCCAGATGCGGGCGTCCGTCCATTCGCTTCGCGCCAACACCGAATCGAGGCGGTTCAATGTTTTCAGGCCCGCGAGGCTCGGAGTTGTGCTCAAGCGCGTCGCACATACGCGAAGCCGGACCGCTTTGGCCGCATCGGCCGAAATCGCGCGCGGCAGCGCCTCGAGGGCTACGATTCGCGTGGCGCGTTCGCGCCCCGTTGGCCGATAGCCCCGCGGCCCCCGGCCTCGAGTCACCATCAGCTTGAGCACTCCCTGCTTGCGGCCGGCAGCGATGCGCTCGAGTTCGCGGCGCAAGAGAAGCGCCGTGGGTGCCTGGATCTTCAACCGCCGGCAGCTCCGGTAGAGACGGTCGAGGTGGAAGTCCAACAGTCGGATGCCGTGCCGCCGTACCTTCATGGTTTCAAAAACGCCGTCGCCGTATTGCAGGCCCCGGTCGCGGTAACTCAAGGTCGAGCGGCGCCGGCCGTTGATCCAAACGCTCAAAGCCGGATTTCCAAGGCGCGCAGCAGTCCTTCGGCCTTGGCTCTGGTTTCAGCCAATTCTTGCGCCGGAACAGAGTCTGCGACAATGCCGGCGCCGGCGCGAAATCTGAGCGACGCACCGTTGGCGGTGATGGTGCGAATCAGAATATTGAGATCGCAACTACCGTCGCGATTCAAATAGCCGATCGACCCTGTGTAGGCACCCCGGCCGCAGCCTTCCAGCTCGGCGATGATTTGCATGCAGCGAATCTTCGGACAGCCGGTGATCGTGCCGCCCGGAAACAGCGCGCGGATGACGGCGATGGGCGACACGTCGCTTCGCAAGCGGCCGCTCACATTCGAGACGATGTGATGCACGTGCGCGTAGGTCTCGACACTCATGTATTCATCGACATGGACCGAGCCGCCAATGCACACGCGGCCCAAATCATTGCGCTCCAGGTCGATCAGCATGACGTGTTCTGCGCGCTCTTTCTCGTTGTCGAGCAGTGAGCGAATCAGCGCCTCATCATCCGCGGGCGTGGCGCCGCGCGGCCGAGTACCGGCGATCGGACGCGTTGAAACGGCACCTTCCCGCATCTGCACCAGCCGTTCCGGAGAGGAACTCAGCAGCGCAAAATCCTCGTGGCGGAGGATTGCCGCGAAGGGACTGGGGTTGGTGCTGCGCAGCCGCTTGTAGATTGCAACCGGACTCAACGGCCGCGGCGCGGTCGCCTGCCATTGCCGCGAAAGGTTGGTCTGGTACACATCGCCCGCGGCCGTGTATTCCAGAGCCCGGCGCACCGCCGCGAGGAACTTCGACGGATCCTCTTCGTCGATTTGGTAGACGGCGCCGTGAACAGGCGCGACGGCGCGCAAATGCTTAACGCGCTGTTCGAAATCATCCAGCATGGCTTCGCAACCCGGTTCGGCGATGAGCCAACCCTCCCCCGTTGCGCGATCACGCAACCACGCCGCGGGCGTGCGCAGTGCCAGTGCGACGATGGGATCTGAACTCGGCGGCAACGCCAGACGCGACTCGATTTCCCCTGCCAGCTCGTACCCGAGATACAGCAGCCAACCGCCGGTGAATGGCAAGTGCGCGGCCGCAGTGGAGGATCCGTTGGCCGACGCATCGCCCGTCCGCAATGATGTCCACCAGTCCTCGAGCGCGCGCAAGAATCCCTGATCACCGGCATGCGGACCGATCAATCGGCGCCCGGCATTGAGCACCAGGTGCTCGCCGGAGGCAAAGGGCAGAATATCGTAGCGGGCGCCGGAACTCGCCGGCAGCGCAGAACCACTCTCGAGCAGTCCCGGATAGACCTCCGGAAACTGTTCGACGAGATCTAGCGGCTCAAATTCGGCGGAAAATGAGCGAACCGTTCGTGCCACCGAACCCGAATGAATTGGAAAGCGTGTAGGTGAGCGGCATTTGACGCGCGGTGTTCGGCACGTAATCAAGGTCGCAGCCCTCGCCCGGCTGGTGCAAGTTGATGGTGGGAGGCGCCACTTGATCGCGCAGCGCCAGCACGGAGAAAATGGCCTCGACCGCGCCGGCAGCCCCCAGCAGGTGGCCGGTCATGGATTTCGTCGAGCTCACGGCCAACTTATCCGCAGCCGCGCCGAACGCGCGGCGTATGGCGAGTGTTTCGGCACGATCGCCGAGCCCGGTCGAGGTGGCGTGAGCATTGACGTACTGCACTTGATCGGGATTCAACTGCGCATCGGTAAGTGCCTTGGCCATGGCCTTGCGCGCCCCCTCGCCGTCCTCGGGCGGTGCCGTGACGTGGAAGGCATCACCGCTCATGCCGAAGCCGACGATTTCCGCGTAGATCGTTGCTCCCCGAGCCTTTGCATGCTCGTACTCTTCGAGCAGCATCGCGCCGGCGCCGTCTCCCATGACGAAACCATCGCGATCCTTATCCCAGGGACGGCTCGCGCCTTGCGGATCATCATTGCGTTGCGACAGCGCCTTCGCCTGTGCGAAGCCGCTCATGCCGGTGACGCACGTCGCCATCTCGGAACCGCCGGCCAGCATCGCATCCGCCTCGCCGTATTGGATCAGGCGCATCGCCAATCCCAGCGCGTGGGTGGAAGTCGTGCAGGCGGTGGCGACCGCCAAATTCGGTCCCGTGATCTTGAACGCGATCGACAAATGCCCGCTGACCAAATTGATGATGCTGGCCGGAATGAAGAACGGCGAGACTTTCTTCGGAGAGTTCGTCTCCAGATATTTATCGTAAGTTTCTTCGATCGACTCCAGGCCGCCCATGCCCGATCCCATCATGACGCCGATGCGATCCGTATTGGCCTCGGTCACTTGCAGCCCTGAATCGCGCATTGCCTGAATACCGGCGACCACGCCGTACTGCATGAACGCGTCCATGCGGCGCGCGTCCTTGGCGCTCATGTAGGGTTCCAGCTCCAGCTTTCTGATTTCGCCGCCGAAGTGCGTTGAAAAGCTGCTGGTATCGAACCGCTCGATGGGTGCAATGCCGCTGCGCCCCCCCACGATGGAAGCCCACGCCGTCGCCACGTCGTTGCCGACCGGCGAGACGATTCCAAGACCCGTAATGACGACGCGTCGTTTGCTCAACATCGATACCTGGCTAGGATTTGAACAAGGACGATGTGTGCAGGATCAACAGGGCTTCAGGCCTTGCCCTTGTGCGAATTGATATAGTCGATTGCCTGCTGCACGGTGGTGATCTTTTCGGCGTCTTCATCCGGAATTTCCGTCTCGAATTCTTCCTCGAGCGCCATCACCAGTTCCACCGTGTCCAGCGAGTCGGCCCCCAAATCATCGACGAACGAGGCATCATTGGTGACTTCTTCTTCTTTCACGCCCAACTGTTCGGCCACGATCTTTTTAACCTGCTGCTCAACAGTACTCATCGTTATGGTGTCCTCTCGGAATTGCTATTCATGCGGTTGTAGAACCCTTGCGACCAGCGGCATCGATCGGGCGCGTATTTTATGTGAACGCGGCGACGGCGGCTACCTTGACCGCACATTTGATTGCAGGCATCCCCCGGATTACTTGACAAACCACTCATGGCATGTACATCCCGCCGTTCACATGCAGCGTTTCGCCGGTGATATAGGCCCCGTCCGCCGAACACAAAAATGCCACCGCGGCGGCAATATCGGCCGGCTGGCCCAACCTTCCCAAGGGGATTTGAGCGTTGAGCGCGGCATGCTGTGCCTCATTCAATGCGCGTGTCATGTCGGTATCGATGAATCCGGGGGCAATCGCATTGGCAGTGATGCCGCGGGAGCCCACTTCGCGAGCCAGCGATTTGGTAAATCCGATGATTCCCGCCTTGGCAGCGGCATAATTCGCCTGTCCGGGATTCCCGGTCAGCCCCACCACCGAGGTAATGCTGACAATGCGGCCCTTGCGAGCCTTCATCATGCCGCGCAATACGGCCTTGGAAAGGCGGAACACGGAGGCCAGATTGGTTTGGATGACGGTGTCCCAGTCATCCTGCTTCATTCGCAGCAACAGGGTATCGCGGGTAATGCCGGCATTGTTGCACAGGATGCCGACAGAGCCTTCCTTGGCCTCAATGTCATCAATCAGCGCATCGATCGACTCCTGACTGATCACGTTGAGCACCGCGCCGCGTCCGCCGCGCGCCGCGAGAGTTTCCGTGATGCGAGCGGCTCCTTCGGGTGTGGTGGCCGTGCCAATGACCCGCGCGCCATCGCTGCACAGCCGTTCGGCGATGGCCGCACCTATGCCGCGCGAGGCGCCGGTCACCAATGCAATCTCTGCGTTCAACATCTTCATGCCACCACGGCCAGCGCATCATCTAAATTTTGCGGATCTTCCAGCGCCAGCATTTTGAGATCCCGATTCTTGTCCACGCGCCGATTCAGCGCCGTCAATACCTTTCCCGGACCGCACTCGATAATTGGCGTCGCCCCCGCGGCAATCATGGTGCGCACGGTCGCCGCCCAGTAGACCGGCGTCGATAATTGCTTGACCAGCCCGCTGCGTATGTCAGCCGCGCCGGAGTGTATCTTGCAATCGACGCCGTACACCTTCACCGCAGAGCGCTCCGCGAACGGCGTGCCGGCCAGCTTGATTCGCAGTTTTTCAGCCGCCGGCTGCATCAGAGAGCTGTGCGCGGGAACGCTCATGGGCAGCGCCATCGCGCGACGCGCTCCTTTCGCCGTTGCGATCTCGATGGCGCGTGCCACGGCGGTGGCAAGCCCCGCAATGACCACCTGTCCGGGCGCGTTGAAATTCACCGCTTCGACAACCTCGCCCTGCTCAGCCTCCTGGCAGGCCGCCTCGACGTCGGCGTCTTCGAGTCCCAATATGGCAGCAATCCCGCCCTGACCGCTCGGCACCGCCTCCTGCATGAGCTCGCCGCGGTATTTCACCAGGTCCACGGCGGTCTTGAAGTCCAAATAGTCCGCCGCCACCAAAGCGCTGAACTCACCCAGGCTATGACCCGCCATCATCGCCGGCACCGCGCCGCCCCGCTCGCGCCACAGCCGATAAGTCGCGACGCCGGCCGTTAACATTGCCGGCTGGGTGCATTCAGTCGAATTCAGCAACTCGGCCGGACCTTCCTGGCAGCGCTGCCACAGATCGTATCCCAACACGCCGCTCGCCTCGGCAAAGGTCGCCGCAATGACCGGAGATACACTCGCCAAGGCGCTCATCATGCCGATGGACTGGGAAGCCTGGCCGGGAAATACAAAGGCAAGCGACATGAACTGATAATCCTTAGCGTTAAGAGCGGTGGCGGATTATAGCGGTCCGCCACGACAGTGCAGCCCCTACCGCAAATCCGCACGCCGCGCCATACAAATGGGCATCGACAACCACCAACGGCGCAGGATGCCCGCCCCACTGCTCCCACGCCAATTTGGCGCTCAATCCCAAGAAGAGTATCCATCGGTCCCAGAGGCGGACCGCAAGATGCTTCGCCGCCCCAGCGGCCATGACGGTGTGCAGAACTCCCGACGCGCCCACATACCAGCTGACACGCGGGCTCAGCCACCATAGGCCGGAACTGATCGCCAAGGCGCCGCTCAATACGATGACACACCACTCGACCGCGTCGTAGTCCTGCGCGAACAAGGACCACACCAGCACCAAACCCAGTTCATTCAAGATCAAGTGGTGAGCATCGAGGTGCACGATGTGGGCCGTAAGCAACCGCCACCAACCCCCTGCCGCAATAGCGCTGCGATCATAGCGCAACAAGGCACTGACGCTGTCGCCAAGACCCAACACGGCGCCCAACAACAGCAAAATCAGAAGCAACCAAATCCAGCGGCCGCGATCCCATTGTAGTGCCGCAGCGATCTGTGCGAAGCCAGGTGCGGCATCACGGGGCATCGATGTTCTCTATTTTGCTATCATCCTTGGAATTTTCGAGGTCACTATGCGCAATCGCCACAGCGGTTTTACCTTAATTGAAATCATGGTCGTCGTCGTCATTCTCGCAGTGCTCGGCGCACTCGTGGTGCCCAATATCTTGGGCAAGGTCGATACCGCACGCATAACGGCTGCAAAGACCGATATCCGCTCGATTGGAACGGCCCTGGACCTCTATCGCCTGGACAATTTTAAATATCCGACCACCGAACAAGGCTTGCAGGCGCTGGTCAAGCAACCCTCGGACCCGACCATCACCAACTATCCCGCCCACGGCTATTTGACATCCATTCCCAAGGACCCGTGGGGCAATCCTTATCTTTATACCAGTCCGGGCGCGGACGGACGTGAATACGATATCACCTCCTATGGCCGCGACGGCAAACCCGGCGGCGAAGGTCCCGACGCCGACATCAACAGCTTCGCTATCGAATCGAAATAGGCCTCGCTGAAGGCGATGGCGCAACATGCGCAGCAAAGGCTTTACTCTCGTCGAAATCCTGGTCGTGATCGTGATCATGGCCGTGGTCATTTCGATCACCGTATTGTCGGTGAGCTCAACGGGACGCGACAGCCAACTCGATGAGGAGAGCCGGCGCATCGAGGGACTGGTCGGTCTGTTGCATGAACGCGCGCTCTTGGAAGGCCGGGACTTCGGGTTGCGCATCGAGCCGGCCGCCTATGAATTCGTGGTCTACGATTCGCGCCGCGACCGCTGGATGATGCTCGATCAGGAGCGCGAATTTCGGCACCGTGATTTGCCGAAGGGCATCACATTTCAACTGCAGCTCGATTCGCACACGGTCGTGATAAAACCCATCGACAAGAATCTGGCCAGCGGCGATCAGCCCAACCCCCAACTTGCGATCGCCGCGAGCGGCGAAGGCACGCCGTTCCGGCTGACCCTGCAGCGGGATGGGACCCAGGCCAAGGCGTCGGTGAACGGCGATGCGCTCGGGAAAATCTCGCGCGAGAATTCCAACAAAGTGGAAAAGCGCAGTTGAATCATTCGCAGCGCGCCGGCGGCTTTACGTTGGTCGAGGTATTGGTCGCGCTGATGATCGTGGCGGTAGGGCTGACTGCGCTCATGGTTGCGGTCAACGGTACCGCGCGCACCAGCGGGTTTTTGCGGGACAAGACGCTGGCCCAATGGATTGCGCTCAATCGTCTCACGGAGGTGCGGCTCAACGTGGTCAAGTTTGGTCAAAACACCGATACCGGGGAACTCGATTTCGGTAATCGCAAGTGGCACTACGATACGCGCTACTTCGACACCAGCATTGCCAGCATGAAGCGTGTGGTGGTCCGGGTATACCTCGGCGATGCAAAAACCAAGGGCAACGCCATCGTTCAGGCGGTCGGTTTTCTGGGCACCACATTGGCGCCGCCGGGTTCCGTTATTGTCGACTGGACGACCGGGACTTCCACCACGTCCCCACCGGGTACGCCCCCGACAACCCCGCCCGGCGGTAATCCACCGGGTATGCCGGTCGGTCCGGCGCCCCCGCCCGTTGTCCCGCCGCCCGCGCAATGAATCGGCCGTCCACAAAATCGCGCGGGCGCAACGCGGGTTTCACCTTGATCGAAATCTTGGTGGCGTTGCTGATCATGGCGATCATGGCGGCGCTGGGCTATTCGACCTACCGGGCCGCGCGCGTCTCGGCCGAGCGCACTGAAGATTCGTTGCAGCGCTCGCGTGAGATCGAATTCGGCATGCGCGTCATGGTGTCGGACTTTGCGCAACTGGTGCCGCGGCCGGTGCGCGATATCTTGGGACAAAACAGGCTCTTGGCGCTGCGCGGCACGCCGGGCGCCGGCAGCGTTACCGTCACTTCGGCGAGCTTGGGTGCAAGCTCGAATTCCGGCACGAGTTCTAATTCAGGTTCCAGCCCGAGTCCCGGCATGACTTTCAATTCCGGATCCAGCTTCGGGTCCACCACCGATCCGAATGCCCAGTCCATGGTCGATTTGACCCGCGCGGGTTGGTCCAGCACCGCCGGGCAGCAGCGCGGCACCTTGCAAAGAGTCTCCTACGCCTTGGTCGGCGAAGTGCTCAAACGCAGCTACCAAGTCAACTTGGACACCGTCCAAGGCAACAAACCCGTCGTGCAAGACCTGCTCACCGGTGTGAAGGGGGTTCAGCTTCGCTACCTGGATAGCAATCAAGCCTGGCAAAACCAATGGCCGGAAGCCACCACAATCCAAGGGGGGTCCAACGCCACGGCCGACCTGCAAACGCGGCCGGCGGCGGTGGAAATTATCGTTCAGTTCAAGGATTGGGGACCTATCAGGCGCGTGATCGAGGTGTCCGGGTGAGGGGGTTTGGCGGCGGCGGGAAAAGGCAGCGCGGAGTCGCGCTGATCATCGCGCTCATTCTCGTGGCGCTGGCCACCATTCTGGCCACGAAACTGAGCTTTGATGGATTTCTCGAACTACGCCGCACGACCGGTGTGCTGGCTGCCGAACAAGCGCTGCAATTCGGCTTGGGCGCCGAGGCGCTGGCGGCGGATGTGCTCGTGCAGGATCTGCAGACCAATTCCCAGGCCACGACCTTGGCGGGCCCTTGGGCGCAGCCGACCCAGCCCTTGCCCATCACGCCGGACAGTAATCCGGAGGGCGAGCCCATCGGCAGCATGCAAGGCGCATTGGAAGATATGCAGGGGCGCTTCAACTTGAACAGCCTGGCGCGCTTGGGTCCCGATGGTGTCACAGAGGATCCGCTGCCGCTGGAGCAATTCCAGAGGTTGCTGGCCTCGGTGGGTGTGGAGCCCAAGTGGGCGGGATTGGCGCGCGATTGGATCGATCAAGACGATGTCGTGGGCAATCCGGACGGCGCCGAAGATTCGGTCTACACCTCGCAAACTCCTCCCTACCACACCGGCAACTGGCCCATGATGTCGCCCAGCGAGTTGATGAATCTTCCCGGCTTCGGAGCCGACCGCTACCGCAAGATCGCCCCGTACGTCACAGCGCTGCCGAATGCCAACACCAAAATCAATGTCTGCACCGCTCCCGCCCTGGTCCTGGAGAGCCTGGCGCCGGGCTTGAACGGCGAATGGTCGAACAACCCCGCCGTGCTGGACAATGGGCGGAAAACCGGCTGCTTCCCCGACGTGACCACCTTTAGCAACGTCGCCGGACCGAAAGCCATGGCAAGCATGAACGCCATCGGCATGCAAAGTCAGTACTTCCAGCTCACCACGCGCGTCGTGCTTGGCACTACCGAGTTCACCTTGTACAGTCTTTTGTTTCGCGGCTCGACCAAGATCACGCCGCTGCTGCGCTCATTTGGGACGCCCTAAGATACATGCCGCAATCATTGCTTTTACGCTTACCGCCGGCCGGCCAAGAAGAGACCGAATGGCTCACGCTGGATGAGACCGGCGCGCCGACACCGACCCGGCAACGCGGATCCTTGAGCCTCGCGGCCGCGGTCTGGCGCACCGGACGAGTCGTGGTGCTCGCGCCGGCAACTCAGATTCTACTGGCTGAGCCGGAACTGCCGCCCGGCAGCGGTGCGAAACTCGCACGCGCCGTGCCCTTCGCAATGGAAGAACAACTGACGGAGGACGTGGACCTCTTAAGCTTCGCAATCGGCCGCCGTCGCGGCAATGGCGGCACGCCGGTGGCGGTGGTGTCGCGCGCCGTGCTGACGAGCTGGGTGTCCGAGCTCAACGCCGCCGGATTCGATCCGCAGGCGATTTACGCGGATATCTCGGCGATGCCGGAGAATCCGGGCCAAACGGTCTTATGGTTTGAAAATGAGCGGCTCGCGGTGCGGCGGCCCGGCGCTCTGCCCTTCGCCGTGGAACTCTCCCCGGTCAAGGAAGCCCTGGTGGTTGCCGGCGTCATAGCCGATCCGCTCGACTCGGCGGAGGCGGAGCCCAAACCCAAAGAAAGCGCCATCCTGTACGTGACGCGTGAGGACTGGGCGAGGGTTCAGGGTGAATTTGACGACTTGCTGGAAGATTTCGCCTCGCTCAATGTTCAATTGTTGTCGGATGGTCCCCTGCCCTGGCTGGCGCGCGGCCTCGCAGCGCCCGAAGCCGTTAATTTGCTGCAAGGCGAGTTTTTGCGGAGCACGGACTATAGTGCGCGATGGCGTCAATGGCGTGTCGCCGCTGCGCTCGCCGTGGCGCTGCTGGTCGTTCACGTCGCCGCGCAAGCGCTGCAAATTCGCCATGCCAAACATGAATCCGCCGCTCTCGACGGCGAGATTTCACAGCTATTTTCCGAAAGCATGCCCGGCGATGCCCTCACCGATCCGCGCCGCCAGATGCAAACCAAGCTCGAGAGAATTCGCAAGTCCGGCGCGGGCCCGCAATACTTTCTTCGCACGCTGCAGACCTTGAGCGGTGCCCTCGCGGTGACGCCGAAAACCGCCATCAGCGCTTTGAGTTACCGGGAGGATGCGCTCGACATGACGGTGAGCGCACCCAGTCTTGCGGCGCTGTCGCAATTGACCCAGTTCGCGGGCAAGGAAGGCCTCGCGGCGGAAATTCAATCCTCGAACCCCGTGGCTGCGGGTGTTGAAGCGCATCTTCACGTTCGCGGCCAGTCCGCCAAGGCGCGCCGATGAACAAGCTGAAAAACTGGTATGCAAGCCTGCAGCAGCGTGAACAACGCGTGGTCGCCATCGGCGCGATCGCCTTGGGGCTCATCATTTTGATCGGCGGTATTCTCATGCCCCTGCAATCCGCTGTGTCGAACGCAGTCAAGGGAACCGATACGCGGCGCGAAGATTTGGCATGGATGCGGGTAAATGCACCCGAAGTCCGCACCTTTGGCGCTCAGCTGCCTGCCGACACGGGAGAAGCGCCGGTGGTGCTGGTGGACCGAGTTGGCCGCGAAGCAGGACTTGCAAGCGCACTGCGCGGCACCCAGCCCAATGCCACGGGAGGCGTGCGTGTGCAGTTGGAGGCCGCGCCATTTGACACCATGGTCACTTGGCTCGACACCTTGGACCGACGCTACGGTCTCGCGATCGAATCGATCACGGTGGATCGCACTCCAGCGCCGGGAATGGTCAATGCCAGCATCTCGTTCAGCCCGCCGCGACGTTAAGCCTCAGCAGCGTCCGCCGCGTCGCTGGCCGCTGGTTCTCTTGGGGATTGTGGTCCTGGCAGCCGCCACGGTGTTCGTGCTGCCGGCGTCACTGATCTCGCATTTTCTACCCGCTCAGGTGCAGGCGGAAGATTTCTCCGGCAGCCTCGTGCACGGCGCGGCAGGCAGGCTCAAGGTCAATGCACGCGAAGCCGGCGCCATTGAATGGCATTTGCATCCGCTTTCCTTGCTGCGAATGGCCGTGGTGGCGGACATTCACTGGGTCAAGGAAGGCTTCGTCGTCGACGGAACGGTTGAGCTCGGTACGCGAGGTGTTGCGGCTCATGATGTTCAAGGCGCAGGTCCCATCGAAAATCTGGGCGACCTCGGGCTGGCCGCCGGCTGGAGAGGCAGCGCGAAGCTGGCGTTTGCGGAAGCGAGCAGCGATTTTCGCAAGCTCGACTCTGCGGTGGGAAAGATCGACGTGGCCAATATCTCCGCCGCAGACATCGCTGCAGGCTCGGATCTGGGAAGCTACGAGCTGCAACTGGCCGCCGGAGCGGTCGCCCCTGACGGCACCATCACCGCCAACCTGACTGATACCGGCGGACCGGTGGAGGCTCAGGCACAGATTCGATTTTCTCCTGCGGTGCGCACCGGCATGCTGTCCGGCACGATCAAAGAGCGCCCCGAAGCCTCCCCAGCCCTTCGTAATCAGCTCAATAACCTAGCTCAGCTTCGGCCTCGAGACGCCTCCGGACGATTTCCGGTGGAACTCGAATTCACGTTCTAGGAGATCGCGATGGCTGTTCATATGTCCAGTTATGGATATATCTCCAGCCCCAGCGCCTAGTCAATCCCCTTCTCGGGCGCCGCCCACTCGCGCCAGGCTCCCATCAGGGGAAAATACAATCCCAGCCGAACCGGTTCCGGTCCCAGGTGCCGCGCCAAGCGCCCATAGCGCTCGAGCTGGCTGCGATACCTCTCGACCTCGCGGTCCAGAAAGAGCTCGAGACCACCGCCCAAGTGCTGGCTGGTCTTGTAGTCGATCACCCACCGGACTCCGGTCTCGTCGATGAAGCTGCGATCGAGCACAACTCGCGAAAATTCCCCCTCCCAGTACCCGGACAAGGCGTGTTCACGCAGATCCTCGCGAAGCCAACGCTGCAGTATCCAACGTCCGCGCGGATCGCGATGCACGCCGAGCAGTGCCTCCACGACGCGCGCGGTCGCTTGATTCAATCGATCCTCGGGCACCCCGTGAATGCCAAGCCATCGACGGAAATGGCGCCCGCGGGCACGGATCGCCGCCTCATCAAGGCTTGCGAGGTCCATCTTCTGGAGTTCGGCATGCACCAGGCTGCCGACTCGTCGCGCTGTTTCGCCCGCCCAGTCGAATATCGGCGTCTCGTCCCTCGCGACAGGGATGACAATCGCCGCGCCCGCCGGCGGCGCAAAATGAGGGTCCTGCGAGGATTCCAATGGCAGGCGCTTGAGCGGCCCACCGCGAGGCGCGTCGTCGGCAACCTCGGCCTGCTTAGGCCGCGGCGTCGGCAGCTCGAATTCGCCGGCGAGCACCGGCCAGAGCGCGCGCAGCAAGCTTCCGGCGGCCGGCCGGAAGACCCGGCGTGGCGCCGACTCGTCGAGGTCGTCGGCATTTTCAACTTCTTCGATGACGGCGGTCAGACGCAATTGGCATTTTGCGCGGGTGCAGGCAACGTATAGCAGGCGTTGCGCTTCGAGCACGGCTGCGTCGCGGCGCTGGTAGCGCAAGAACTCGAATAACAGGTCAGCCTCGGTGCCCACCGGCGGACGGGCGGCCATCACCATGCCGTCGCGCCCCGAGCGCGCGAACTGGTGCGACAGCAACAATTGGTTGCGGTCGGGGGGCACCGCGCGATCGAGCGCAGGCAGCACGACCAGGTCGAATTCCAGACCTTTGGCCTTGTGAATGGTCATGATTTCCACGGCGCCGGCGCTGCCGTGATCGGCGAAAAGGTCGGCAAAGATTTCGGGCAGATCCGCAGGGTCCGGCATGCCGCGCTCTTCCAGGGTGCGTATGCGAGCGAATGCAGCGCTCGCCAGTTGCAGGTCTTGCACGCTCGTCATGCAGCCGGGGCCGCCTAAACCCAGCCAGGTTCTCTCGATCCAGCGAGCCACTCCGGTCTCATTGCGGACCTCGAACGCAGCCTCGAGGTTGAGCCGCAGGCGCGCACAGCGAGCGCGGCCATCCTCGCTGAGCGCGGGCAGCAGCGCGTCATCTCGAATCGCATCCCACACCAGTGAACCGGCGCCGGAGATCTTCAGCAGATCGGCCAGGATCAGTCCAGCCCAAGGAGCGCGCAACACGGCGAACCAGGCAATGCGGTCGCCCCAATGCAACAACGCACGCGCCAGCATCATGATGTCGCGAACCGCAGCGCGATCTTGCAAGGGCTCGATATCGACCGCCCGAAAGTCGATGTTCAACGCGCGCAAACTCGCGGCGATTCCGCGTGCATGGGTTCTGGCGCGCACCAAGACGGCGATGCGCCAATCGGGATGCCGCTTGACTTCGCCGGCAATCATCGCGGCGATCGCATTGGATTCGGCGCTGCGGCTCGCAAATCCCTGACACTGGACGCCGCATTCATCGGCATCGGACATCAACACCGCGGCCTCGCTGGCACGATAGGCGATGGCGCCGCGGTTACGATCATCAAGCTCCGGCATGAGACGCGCGAAACAGCGATTGGTCCAGTCCACCAGCGGCGGCGCGGAACGAAAATTGCTGCGCAGACGCTGCACTTCGAAGCGAAGCTCGCCGATACCCTCCTCCGCGAGCTCGAGGAATGCCCTGACCTCCGCCTGGCGAAAACCGTAGATGGATTGCATCGGGTCGCCCACGCAAAACACGCTGCGGCCATCGCCTTGCTGCCACCCGCCGGTCAGGATGCGCACCAGTTCCAACTGCGAGCTGGATGTGTCCTGAAATTCGTCGACGAGAATGTGCTGCAGCCGGTAATCGAGACGCAAGCTCAAATCCGTGGGCGCATCCACGCTGCCGAGCGCGCGCAACCCCGCGATCGACACCGCGGAAAAATCAACGGCCCCTTGCTCGCGAAAGACTCCATCCAGCTCAGCCGCCGCCAACACCAACACCTGCGCCACTTCGCGGACACGCTCCCAGGCAGCATCGCTGTAGTACGCATCCGGCAGCATGCGCAACTCAACCAAGACATCCAAAATGCGCGCATCTTCGGCGAATTTCTCCAGGAGGCTCAAGATCGATGCTTTGTCCGCACAACCGGGCGGAAAGCCCTGCCTTTTATCGACCGACTTACGCAATCCGCGCCCGTCTGCCTTGAGCAGCTGCGCCGCCATGGTGCGCCAGCGCGCGGCGTCCTCCGGCACTGCGCGCAACGGGCTCACGTCTTGACGCCACACGTCCATCGGCGTCGGATCCTCGAGGCGCTGCGCCGCGGCGTGCATGAGCGACGACAGCGCCGCAATGTCTTCCCTTCCCAAGACTTCGCACGCCCGCAGCAAGACCCGGTCGACCAGCAGCCGCAAATCCTCATCCAAATGCCGACGTACGCTGGCCAGCTGCGCCTCGTCAATCGCGCTCGCGGCCTGCAAGCGCCCCGCGAGCAACGGCAACCAGCGGTCGCGGCTGGGCAGCATCTCGGCGATGAGCTTCACCAGCTTGCGCCAGCGCTGATCGTCGAGCTCGAGCACCCGATCTACGGCGAGCCCGAACTGATCGGCGCCCTGGTGCGCCAAAGCGCGGCGTGCCGCCTCCTGGTAGCTGGGCGCGGCATCGGCCTGGATGCTCAAGCCCGCGCCGGCGCCCGCCGCAATCGGCAATTGATTGGCGAGCCAGGAGTTGAATGCATCGATGGTCTCAATGCGCAATCGCGAAGGCTGCGATTGCAGATCGCAATTCAAAGAGTCCATGCGCTTCTTCGCCGCCGCAGCCAGGCTCCACGTGAGCTGGTTCATCCGCTGCGGGCATTCGGCAAGCCGCGCGGCGCTCAAGGCACCGAGCACTCGTTGCCGCATTTCTTGAGCGGCACGGCGCGTGAAGGTCAGCGCCAAAATGCGCTCGGGCGAGTCGACGGTTGCCAGCAGCCGCAGATACCGTTGCGCGAGCAGGGTCGTCTTGCCGGAGCCGGCCGGCGCTTGGACCAACACCGAACCCTCCGAGGTGATCGCACGCTCGCGTGCGGGGCCATCGGCGAGTCGCGCGGGCTCACTCATGGAACTCATCCGCCTCTTCGAGCGCCGCCGGCACGCGGCACAGGCCCTGAAGTTTGCAGCTCTTGCATGCCTCGAGGGTCGGCGCCACCTCCGCGCGCCCGGCGGCGAACTCGCCGGCGATCCGCTCGATGCGCCGCGACCAAACCGGTATGAGCTCAGCGAGAGTCGCCATCCCTTCCAATTCGCTGCGCCGGGTTCGCGGGAAAACATCGCGCCGCTCGGATTCAGCCACAAAACCGCATTCCGCAGCGTTCACCTTGCCGTAAGCGACCGCGACCAAGGCGTGCGGAGACAGCAGCGCATAAACCGGCAACTGTGGATTGTCAGGCCGTTCGCCGCGCCAATCGGGATCGGCAGCGCCGGTCTTGTAGTCGATCAAGACGCGCGCGCCATCCGACAAGCGATCGACGCGATCAATGCGCACTCGGAATTCGAGTCCGCCGAAACGAGCGATTTGATCGCGGCCCTCGAGGGCTTCGATGATGAAGGGTGCACGCGCCCGTTCAAGCTGCAGCCACATCGTCAGCAGATTTCGCAGCCGGACCCCTTCACGCAGACGCCAGCGCCGCCCGGGATCGCGCCGCTGACATACGGACTCGATGGCGAGAGCAGCAGCCTGATCGATCAGACGCTGCTCTGCGTCGGCGCGTACTGTCTGCAGCGCATTCGAGTCGCCCAGCGCGGTCCACACGTGCTGCAGAGCATGGTGCACAAGCTCGCCACGTTCGCGTTCGTTGAATCCCGGGACCGGTTGCTCCAGGGGTTGGGCATCCAGCCGCGTCTCCGCAAATCCTCGAAATGCGCAGCGCGATTGGGCTCGCAAGGTGGCGACGCCTCGCGTGCGTTCGTTCCCCACGAGCGGCGGGGCCTGCTCATCCCAGACTGATTCCAATCCCGGCGCCCTCTCCAGCATTTCAAGCCAGTGAGGTTGAGGCGTTGCAGTCAAGTCAACCGGCACGATCTTCGGCAGCAACGGACTGGGCATGCTTGAACTGCCCTCGCCGGAATCGGAGAGACTGAACACGCACTGATTCGCGCGTTTCTGCCAGCGGCTCTGCAGGTCCATTGCCAGCGCCAGCTGCGACTCCGCGGTCGCGGGGATGACTCCGTATCGGCGCTGCACGCCGACAGGCAGCAGGGCCACCGGCGCCACAGGCTGCGGCCATTGTTCATCATTGCAACCGCTCACCCAGAGCCCACCATAATCAAGCCAGGGGTCAAGGAGTTGGCCGCTCACCCAGATGGCCGGCACGCCGGTTTGCACTTGAAATGCAGTCTCGCGAGCGGCTCGAGCTAGGATTCTTTGCGCTGAATCGCGCGAATGCGTCCCGAAGACGGCATCGCCCATGGCCAAGCCGGCGAGCAACTCTCTGAATCGCTCGGCTGCTTGATACTCGATGCTCGACCAGCGCCGGCTAAACGCCCAGGGACCGAGCTGAAGCGCCTCCATCCAAACGGCCACCCATTCGCTGAAGTGGCGCGCGCCTTGCAATTGCGACAGCACGTGATGGGCCGTGCGCAGTCGCTGCACCGCCGCCGCCGGAGCCATTTGCGAAGCAGCAGCCACACGATCGGCCAAATCCAGCCAGCCCGCAAAATCCGCATCGTTCGATGCACGGCGGCGCAGCGCGACGTCCAGTCTTGCCGCGCTGCCGGCCTCAGAGCCGGAATCCTGCAATTCAGGCGCGCGCAGCAGCGCGCTGAATTGTACGAACGCCACGGTCCCCACACTTGCAGCCAGCAATTCCAAGGCCGCGCGCACCGGCGCGTAGTCGGCGAGCGGGGTGCCTCCTGCCACAGCATAGGGAGCCGCCCTTGAGTCGCTGCGCAGGGCAAATCGATGCGGCGCCAATGCCGCATCGAAGGCATCGACGACTTCCGCACGACGGCGATTCAAATCCGGGACGCAGATCCAGGCGCGAAATCCGTCCTCGGCCAATTTGCCGCGCGCCCATTCCGCCATGGCGGCCAGTTCCGCCGCAGGCGACGCCGTCCTCACGATGGACAACTCGGCGTGAATTTGGCGCTGCGGCGGCAGTACGCGCCCGTGCTGCTCCAGCCAGCGGCGCGCCGCAGGCCGCCATTGGGGGCTCTCGATCCAATCGATGGGACCACCCGGCGAGCCCAAGTGCCCCAGCAAACTATCCGCGCTGACGCAGCCCAAGGCGCTGCAGCGCCGCTCGAATGCGCGGTTCCACTCCAGAAACGCTGCGCATTCCTCAGAATGCGCAGCATCGAGAGCCTCGATGGGAATGGCGTATTCGAATAGTGTGCGCCGGGCGCGTCGTGCCGCGCGCGCCGCACCCGCAGGATCAAGGAAGTCCTTTCCGATGTGCGCCGTATCGATGACCATGCGCCAGAGCTCGCGCTCTTCCACCTCGCTCAACAGGCGGGGCGCGACGGCTTCGCTAAGTTGCCGCTGCACATGCTGCTCGCGCAACCAGCTTGAATAGTCATGCACTCGAGGAGTTGGCCAGACCTCATCGCCGGCATCGCGATGAACGCGCTGGACCGCGTCGAACAGCGCGTTCGCCAGTTCCGCATTCGGCACGAGAACAGTCCGGCCGGCCGCAGCGGCCGCCAGCAAGGCGGGAGAAACTCGCTCCACGCTCAGTGCTGCTGGGCCTGTGCCGGGGACGTGACGACTTTGAGTGCGGGCCCTGCGGAAGCCTGGGCGTCGAGCAGTTCGTCGATGCGTGTGAACACGGTGGCGAGGACTTTCGGTTCCGGAAGATTGGTGATGCGGAAGGCGTTGCGATAGGCCACGTTAAAACTCACGCCCGGCGCCACCAGAACATGTTTCTTCTCCAATAAGTCGAGCGCAAAGGCTTGATCATCGAAGTCCGGCAGTGCCTCGCTGCTCACCTCGACGAACGCATACAAGGCGCCCATGGGGCGCGACAACTTGAGATACTTACTGCGTGCGACACCGTCGAGAATCGCCTGCCGCGATTCGTACAAGCGGCCCCCGGGACGCGTCAGCTCCAAAATACTCTGATAGCCGCCGAGCGCAGTCTGCACGGCCCACTGGCCGGGAACGTTGCTGCAGAGCCTCAAGGACGAGAGCAGCTCCAAGCCGCTCAAATATTCGCTCGCGCCTTCGATGTCGCCCGAGAAAGATGCCCAGCCGACACGATAACCGCAGGCACGGTATACCTTGGACAGTCCGCTCATGGTGCAGCACAGGGTGTTGTGCACCAATGTCGCCATGGGCACGAATTCCGCATCATCGTAGAGGATGTGGTCGTAGATTTCGTCGCACAACACCACCAAGCGGTGTTTCTCCGCCAGCTGCGCAATGGCGCTCAACGTCTCCCTGGGGTACACCGCACCCGTGGGGTTATTGGGATTGACGATGACAATGGCCCGCGTGCGGTTGGTGATCAGCGATTCGATCTCGTCGGGGTCGGGTATGAACGACTGCGCGGCGTGGCAGGGGTAATGCACGGCACGTCCGGTATTCAAATTGACCGCCGCGGTCCACAACGGGTAGTCGGGACTCGGCACCAATACCTCATCCCCGGTATTGAGCAGCGCACGCAGCGTAAGATCAATCAGCTCGCTGACGCCATTGCCGATAAAAACCTCTTCCACCGTGACGCCGCGCACACCGCGTTCCTGCTGTTGCATGACCACCGCTTCGCGCGCAGGAAAGATCCCCTTCTGGTGCACATATCCTTCGCTGTTGCGCAGATTCTCAATCATCGCCAAGCGCATCGTTTCAGGGGTGCGAAAACCGAAGGCGTAGGGATTGCCGATATTGAGCGAGACGATGTCATAGCCCAGGCGCTCGAGCGCAAGAGCATGTCGCGCCAACTTGCCGCGAATTTCGTAGCGCACATTGGCGAGACCGTCGCTCGGCCGCACCGGCTTTCGCTGTTTCATGGGGGCAAGGATAACGGATTAAGCGTCTCGTGCGAACGATGGCAAGCGGCCCAATGTCCCGGAGCGACCTCGAGCAGCGGCGGGTCGCTGGTCTCGCAAATGGGCAACGCATATGGACAGCGGTCGCGAAAAGCGCATCCGGAGGTAATCATGTCAGGCGCCGCGAGTTCGCCGGGCGCCGCGAGTTCGCCGGGCGCCGCCGGTTCGCCGGGCGCCGCGGCGCCGCCCGCGTGCGGCATGTGCGGCACGGCGGCCAGCAACGCCTGCGTATAGGGGTGGACGGGTGCGGCGAACAGCGCATCGCACGGTGCGATTTCCACCAGCTTTCCCAAGTACATGACCAGCACGCGATGACTCAAGTGCCTGACCACGGCAAGATTGTGGCTGATGAACAGCACGGCCATTCCGGCGTCCCGCAAATCAAGCAACAGATTGACGATTTGACCTTGGATGGAGACGTCCAGGGAACTGACGATTTCATCGCAGATCAAAAGCTTCGGACTCAGGATCATGGCGCGGGCGATGCCGATGCGCTGACATTGACCGCCGCTGAATTCGTGCGGATATCGGCCGCTCATCTCGGAACTCAAGCCGACTCGCTGCAACATGTCGCCGACCTTCCGCCGGCGGGATTCCGCGTTCAGTCCGGGTTCGAATACTTTCAAGGGCTCGGCGATCGTCTCGCCCACCGTCATGCGCGGATCAAGGCTCGCGAGCGGATCTTGAAACACGATTTGCAGGCCGCGGCGCTGCGCGCGCAGCGCCGCGGGCGCGCACTTCAGCAAATCCAACCCGAGAAACTCCACGCTGCCCTGCGCGGGTTGCAGCAACCGCAGGATGGCGCGCGCCAGTGTCGATTTCCCGGATCCTGATTCGCCCACGAGACCCACCGTCTCGCCGGCGGACAACTCGAAATTCACGCCGCGTATCACCGCGTGCGCGCCAAAGTCCACGCGCAAATCCCGGACCCGCAGCAGGGTGTCGTTCATGAGGCGAGCGGGAAATGGCAGGCAACTTGACTTGCCGGCGAGCCGCTCAGCTGCGGGCGTTCGACTCGACAGCGATCGGCGGCGCGCGGGCAGCGCGGCGCGAAGGGGCACGCCTCGAGCACTTCGCCTGGCCGCGGCGGTTGCCCGGCCAGGGTCGGCAATCGCGCCAGGCGCGGTCCGGAGACGCTCGGCATGCACTTCAGCAACTCGGCGGTGTAGGGATGGCGCGGATGCCTGAACAATTCTGCCGCAACTGCGTTTTCCACCACGCTGCCCGCATACATCACCAGAATCCGGTCGGCGAGACCCGCCACCACGGCCAGATCATGACTGATGAGCACCAGGGCCATGCCGAATTCGCCGCGCACGGCGCGCAGCAACTCGATGATCTGCGCCTGGATGGTCACGTCGAGCGCGGTAGTGGGTTCGTCAGCGATGACCAAAGAAGGTTCGCACAACAGGCTCATCGCGATCATCACACGTTGCCGCATGCCTCCGGAGAGCTCATGCGGATATTGATTCAATCGGCGCTGCGGTTCCGGGACGTGCACGCGCTCGAGCATGCGGCCGGCGAAAGATCGCGCATCCTTCCACGACACCCTCGAGTGAGCAACCATGACTTCGGCCAGCTGCGTGCCGATTGCCAAGTGCGGCGTCAACGAGGTCATCGGATCCTGAAAAATCATCGTGAGCTTCGAACCTCGGACGCGGTTCAGCGCAGGCGCGTCGAGAGCCAACAATTCGTTGCCCTCAAAGCGCACGCTGCCGCTGACCTGCGCGTTGCCGGGGAGCAGTCCCATGGCGGCCATGAAAATCTGTGTTTTCCCGGATCCGGACTCTCCGACAATACCGACGCATTCGGAGGGCGCGATCTCGAGCGACACGCTGTCAACCGCGTCGATGCTCCCGGTGCGATGCGAGAAACTGACGCGTAAGCGGTCGACACTCAATGTCGCAGCCATTTCAACCGTCCTTGACGTCGAGGGCGTCGCGCAGGCCATCGCCGAAGATGTTCAAGCTCAGCAGCAGCAGCGCCAGGAAGCTGCCGGGAACCAGCAGGATCCAGGGCGCCGCTTCCATTTCGGCCGCACCCTCGGCGATCAGGGTGCCCAAGCTCGCACCCGGTTCCTGAATTCCCAGTCCGAGAAAGCTCAGGAAGCTCTCGAACAGAATGATCTGCGGCACGGTGAGCGTGGCGTACACGATCACCGGTCCGATGACATTGGGAACCACGTGCCTGACGATGATGCGGCCGGTGCTTGATCCCGACGCGATCGCCGCCTCGATGAATTCCCGCTGACGAATGCTCAACGTCTGGCCGCGAACGATGCGCGCCATGGTCAGCCAACCGACGGCGCCAATTGCAAAAAACAGCAGATATTCGCTGCGTCCGAAAATGACGGTCAAGAATATCACGAAGAAAATCAGCGGCAGTCCGCTCAAGATTTCGATCAATCGCATCATCAAATGATCGGTGCGGCCGCCGATGTAGCCGGCGATGGCGCCATAGCTCACACCGACCAGCAGGCTGATGACGCTAGCCGCCAATCCGATGGCGATGCTGACGCGAGTGCCGGCGAGCGTCCTGACGAACAAATCGCGCCCCAACCGATCGGTGCCGAACCAATGCGAACTTTGCATGCCGGGGCGTGCCGCGATGTGCAGCCAATCGAGCGTCTGGGAATTGTTCGGGCTGATCCACGGCCCGAGCCAGGTCAACACGACGATCGCACACAGCGCTACGGCGGCTACAACGGCTGCGGGATTCGATCTCAGGCGCCGCACGGCCTCGTCGACGAGTCCGTCCACTCTCAATGTCTCACGCGCGGATCCAGCCACGCGTACAAGAGATCGACCAGCAGCCCCATGCCGATGAGCAAGGTCGAATAAATGATCACCATGCCGAGCACCAAGGTGTAGTCGCGGTTGAGGGCGCCTTGCACGAGATATCGTCCGATGCCGGGCAGTCCCGCAATGGACTCTACGACCAATGAGCCGGTCATGATCGAGGCAACGGCCGGGACCAGGTAGCTCGCCACCGGCATGAGCGCGGGACGCAAGGCATGGCGCAAAATCACCGTGTGCAGCGGCAAGCCCTTGGCGAAAGCCGTGCGAACGAAATGGCTGCGCAGCACACGGTGATTTTGCGCCA
>DATHFW010000137.1:0-10283 GCA_035317945.1 Steroidobacteraceae bacterium
GAATCCCCCCGCCTGCCCACGGGCTCATCCGAACTGGACCGCGTATTGGGCGGGGGCTGGTCCCGGGCTCGGTGACCCTGATCGGTGGGGATCCGGGCATCGGGAAATCGACCTTGATGCTGCAGGCCGCCGCTGCTCTCAACAGCTCAGGCGCGGTGCTGTACGCGACCGGCGAGGAGTCGTTGAAGCAGGTGGCGCTTCGCGCGCGGCGGCTGGGGCTCGAAGCGGCCACGGCCCGGCTGATCGCCGAGACCTGCGTGGAAGATATTGTCGGCGCTGCATCGAGTCTCTCGGCTCATGTGCTCATCGTGGATTCCATTCAGACCATGCACTCCGACCGAGTGGAAGCGGCTCCCGGCGCCGTCTCGCAGTTGCGTGAATGCACCGCGGAACTGGTGCGCTTCGCCAAGGCCAGCGGCATCGCCGTACTGCTGGTGGGCCACGTCACCAAGGAAGGACAGATTGCCGGACCCCGCGTGCTGGAACACATGGTCGACACGGTGCTGTACTTCGAGAGCGATACGGGGAGCCGCTACCGGGTGCTGCGCTCCGTGAAGAACCGATTTGGCGCGGCCAATGAGATCGGCGTGTTCGCGATGGTCGAGCAGGGTTTGCGCGAGGTGACGAATCCTTCGGCGATCTTTCTCTCGCGGCATGCCGAGCCGGTCCCGGGCAGCGTCATCACCGTGATGCGGGAGGGAACGCGTTCGCTGCTGATCGAGGTACAGGTGTTGGCCGATTCGAGCCTCGGCGCCAATCCGCGCCGCGTCGCGGTCGGCATCGACGGCAACCGTTTGACCATGCTCTTGGCCGTAGCGCATCGCCATGGCGGATTGCTGCTGCAGGGACAAGATGTCTTCGCCAACGTGGTCGGCGGCGTGCGCCTGGCCGAGACCGCAGGGGATCTGGCCATCGTGATGGCGGCGCGTTCGAGCTTGAACGATGCGCCCGTGCCGAATTCCTTGATCGCGTTCGGCGAATTGGGGCTCGCCGGCGAGATTCGCCCGGTGCCGTTCGGCGAGGAGCGGCTTCGCGAGGCGGCGAAACATGGATTCAAGTTGGCCGTCGTTCCGGAAGCGAATGTGCCGAAACGGCCCCCTGAGGGAATGACCGTGCGCGGCGTAACGCGCTTGAATCAGGCGCTGGACGCGTTCTAGCGTCGCGGGGCCGCTAGGGCGGCGTCGGTTCCGGCGGGCGGATGCGCACGGTCTTGATGGCGTTGTCGCCGGTCTGCAAAACCTCCAGCATGTAGTCCGCCATTTTCAACGTGGTGCCGGGTTCTGGGATGGTCTCGAGAAATTCGACGATCAACCCGTTCAGTGTTTTCGGTCCATCCGTCGGCAGATTCCAGCGCATCGATCGATTCAGCGCGCGAATCGTGGCGGAGGCATTGGCGACAAAGCTGCCGTCGACTTCCGCGTGCACGTCTTTGTGCATCATGGTTGCCGGATCGGTCGTGAACTCGCCGACAATCTCTTCCAGAATATCCTCGATCGTCACCAGCCCTTGAATATCACCGTACTCATCGACGACGAACGCCATACGGCGCTTGTTGCGTTGAAAATTGAGCAATTGCGTGTTCAGCGTGGTGCCGGAGGGAACGAAGTACGCCTCGCGGGCGCCGGCCGCGGTGGCCAACGATTCCCGGTCGAGATGCCCCCGCGCCAATTCATGCACCACCTGCTTCATGTGCAAAAGCCCGATGATGCGGTCGATTTCTCCTTGGTATACGGGCAATCGAGTGTGCTGGCTTTGGCGCAGCTGCTCCAGAATTCGATCCCAATCATCGTCGATGTCGATGCCGACGATCTCATTGCGAGGCACCATGATGTCCTCGACCGTGGCGTTCTCCAGATCCAAAATGCTGACGAGCATTTGTTGATGGCGCCGCGGAATCATGGCGCCGGCCTCGGCTACCACCGTGCGCAACTCTTCGCTGCTCAATGAATTGGCCGCCACCTGCCTCGATACGCCGAACAGCCGCAACACGCCATTGGCCAGCAAATTCGTGGCCCAAACAAAGGGGTAAAACAAGAACAGCAGCGGCGTGTAAATGAAGGCGGCCGGCAGAGCCAGACGCTCAGGGTGCAGCGCACCGAACGTTTTCGGCGCAACCTCGCAAAAGATCAACAGCACGAAAGCCAGAAGCGCGGCGCCGAAAGCTACAAAAAACTCGCCGCCCAAGCGCAAGGCGATGAATCCCACCAACATCGGCGCCGCGACATTGACCAGCGTGCTCAGCAGCAAGATCAAACCGATCAGCCGATCGGGGCGTGCCAGCAGCGCCTCGGTCAAGCGTGCGGCGCGGCTTCCTTCAGAGGCGCGGTGGCGCAGGCGATAGCGGTTGATGCTCATCAACGCGGTTTCGCTGCCGGCGAAAAATGCGGCGAGGACGAGTAGCCCGGCCAGTGCTGAAAACAATAGAACCAGGGTCGGGTGTTCCATTCGTGGCTGTAGGAGGGGCTAGCCCCAATGCCGTCCGAACAAATGCTCGAGAACGAACTTCACGCCGAAATAGGCCACTGCCAAGATCCCGAAGCCCCATAAAGTCCAGCGTACTGCGGATCGCCCGCGCCAGCCAAAGCGCAGGCGCCCGATGAGCAGCACGCCGAACAGCAGCCACGCGATGAGCGACAAGACCGTCTTTTGGACCAGGTTCTGCGTGAACAAGTTGGTCACGAAGACGAACCCGGTAATCAGCGCCAGCGTCAGCAGCCCAAAACCCGCCGCAATCAGCCTGAACATGACCTTTTCAAGTGCATCGAGCGGCGGCAATGCTCTCGGCAGATCTGCGATGCGGCGCGTGCGCAGGCGCCGGTCGAGGAATACCAACAGAATGGCGGTGACGGCCGCGGCAAACAGCAGCGCAGCGGCGGCCATGGACAGCAAGATGTGCGCGGTCAGCTCCCAGCCCGTGGTCGCTTCGACGTAGCTGCGCCCAACTTGCCCTAAGCCGGTGCCGACCGCTGCGCCGACCGCGGCGCTGAACATCAGAATGGCCCCGAGCACGCGATTGTGCTTGTCGATCGAAATCAAACAGGCGAGCACCGCGAGAGTCCAGCCCAGCAATGATGTCGCTTCGAGCAGGCCGATGGAGAAGCGGCCGTTGAGGCGCATCATGAGCATGATGGCGTCGCTGTGGCCGATGATGGCGACCAGAATCAAGATCCACGCAACGGGTTCCAGCCGCGGCTGTTTTACACTGCGCAACATGGCCCAGGCGCTTGCGGCGTAAAGGAGAAACAAAATGGTGGCGAGAATCACGGCTGCCTAATAGGTGACGTCCGGATAATGACACAAGTACAATAGCCGCACTATGTTTGACCGCCTAACTGCCAGTCTTTCCACGGCGCTGAAGTCGCTTTCCGGCCGCGGCCGACTCACCGACGACAACATTTCCGACACGGTGCGCGAAGTGCGTCTTGCGCTGCTCGATGCCGACGTCGCACTGCCGGTGGTGAAGAGCTTCACCGACGCGGTCAAAGCGCGCGCGGTCGGCGTTGAGGTGACCAAGAGTCTCACGCCCGGACAGGCATTCATCAAAGTCGTGCATGAGGAATTGACCCAGCTCATGGGCGAGCCGAGCACGGGTCTCAACCTGCGCGCGCAGCGGCCCGTCGTTGTGATGCTCGCCGGCTTGCAGGGCGCCGGCAAAACCACCAGCGCCGGCAAACTTGCGCGCTGGCTGATCGAGAAACAAAACAAAAAAGTGCTGATGGTCAGCACTGACGTCTATCGTCCCGCGGCCATCTTGCAATTGCAAACCCTGGCCGAGCAGGTGGGCGCGGGCTTTGCGCCTGCACTCGCCACCGAAGCACCCGTGGCCATCGCCAAGCGCGCGCTCACGGAGGCGACGCTGCAGGCCTACGATGTGCTGCTGCTCGACACCGCCGGACGGCTGCACATCGATGCCGAAATGATGGCGGAGGTGAGGGATCTGGAGGCGGCGATCCAACCCCACGAGCGCCTGTTCGTGGTGGACAGCATGGCGGGCCAAGACGCGGTGAATGCCGCCAAGGCATTCAACGATGCCTTGAGTCTTACGGGCGTGATCCTCACCAAGGCCGATGGCGATGCGCGCGGCGGCGCGGCGCTTTCGGTTCGTCATGTGACCGGCAAGCCGATCCTGTTCGTGGGCACGGGCGAGAAATCCGACGCGCTGGAGCTATTTCAGCCCGAGCGCATCGCTTCGCGCATCTTGGGCATGGGCGATGTGCTGTCGTTGGTCGAGCAGGTTCAAGATCAGGTCGATCAGGAAAAGGCAGAAAAGCTCGCCAAAAAGATCAGCAAGGGGAAATCCTTCGATCTGACCGACTTGCGCGATCAGTTGAGTCAATTGCAGAACATGGGCGGCATGGCGGCTTTGCTCGACAAGCTGCCGGCCCAAATGCAGGCCAACGCGGCGGCAGCAGCCGGCGCGGTCAACCCCAAGACCCTGAAGCGCCAGATGGGGATCATCGACTCCATGACACCGCGCGAGCGTCGGCGGCCGGAAATGATCGACAACTCGCGCAAACGGCGTATTGCCGGCGGGGCAGGGGTGCCGCTGCCGGAGGTCAATCGGCTGCTGAAGCAGTTTGACCAAATGCAGAAAACCATGAAAAAGATGGTCAAAGGCGGAATGCTCAAGAATATGATGCGCGGAATGGCCGGTCGGATGCCGCCCGGCGGGTTCGGTCCGGGCGGATTTGGCCGCTAAAGCCCCCGCAACACAAAGCTTTTGTTGCTCTTAAGCCCTGATTGTCATTACAATTAGCGGCTTGGCATCGCCTAAGGTGAATTTACGATGGTGACGATCCGTTTGACTCGACGCGGCGGCAAAAAGACGCCCTTTTATCACGTTGTGGTGACCGACAGCCGCAAGCGCCAAGGCGGCACCAGCCTGGAGAGCGTCGGCCTGTTCAACCCCGTGGCGCGTGGTGCGGAAGTCAAGTTGCGCTTGAACGTTGCCCGGATCGAGCATTGGGTGAGCAAGGGCGCTCATATGTCCGATCGCGTGAAATTTCTTCTCACCAGCTTCCGTAAGCAGGCCGCTTAAAGGCTTCAGGGCACGATGAGCGGCGAATCATCGGCGCTCATCCAACTGGGTTTCGTAGGCGCCCCGTTTGGCGTCCGAGGTTGGGTCAAGCTACGGTCACACACAGATCCCCCCGAACGTCTGCTGGAACATGGCAATTTGCAGATTGGGCGAGAGGGTGCGTGGCGCAGCTATCGCATTGAACAGCGCGGCCGAAGCGGGGGCGCGCTAACGGTCAAATTGGCCGGAGTGGAGGATCGGGATCAAGCGGCGGCATTAACCGGCGCGCAGATCTGTGTACCGCGAGTGGATCTGCCGCAGCGGGACGACAAGGATTTCTACCGCGCTGACCTGATCGGCTGCGAGGTGGTCAATCTGGCCGGCGTGGGTTTAGGTGTCGTGCAGCATTTTGTCGAAACCCCGGCGCAGGCCCTGATGGTGGTGCGCGGGGAACGTGAATATTGGGTGCCGGCGGTGCCGCAGCATCTTCGACGCGTGGATTTACAAGCGCGCCGGGTGGTCGTGGACTGGGACGCCGCAGCGGATTGAGTATGCGTATTGCGGTGGTGTCGCTGTTTCCACAGATGATCCGCGAGGCGCTGAACATCGGCGTGGTTGGGCGGGCATTGGAGCGCGGTATTTTTCAGGTCGATTGCTTCGATCCGCGCGACTACACGGCCGATTCCCACCGGACGGTGGATGACCGCCCTTATGGCGGTGGACCGGGGATGGTTTTGAAGGTGGAGCCGGTGCGCAGCGCGGTGCGCGACGCGATGCGGGTTCTGCCGCCGGGCAGCCGGCGGGTCTACTTGGGCGCGGACGGAAGCAGGTTCGAGCAAAGCAGGGCGCGCGAGGCTTGTGAGTGGCCCGGTCTTGTTTTGGTGGCGGGACGCTACGAAGGGATCGACGAGCGCTTCATCGAACAGGAAATCGATGAACAATGGTCGATCGGCGACTATGTGTTGTCGGGCGGAGAACTGCCGGCACTGGTGGTCATCGATGCGATTGCGCGGTTGATGCCGGGTACGTTGGGCAGTTCGGAATCGGCGCTGCAGGAGTCCTTCAGCGACGGTTTGGTGGATTGGCCGCACTACACGCGGCCGCAAGATTTGGAAGGGCATGAGGTGCCCGCGGTATTGGCCTCGGGCGATCACGCCGCGATTCATCGCTGGCGACTGCAACAGGCGCTGGGCCGCACCTGGTTGCGCCGGCCGGAACTGCTCGAGCGGCGCGGCATGAGTGACGAAGAAAGAGAATTGTTGGAAGAATTCAAGAATGAACGTGCGAGGCAATAGCTATGAATAAGATCATCCAGGAACTCAACGGCGAGCGAGCGACGCGCAAGCTTCCGGACTTCAATCCCGGCGATACCATCATCGTGCAGGTCAAGGTCGTCGAAGGTGATCGCGAGCGCGTCCAAGCCTATGAAGGCGTGGTGATTGCCAAAAAGAACCGCGGCCTCAATTCTTCGTTCACGGTGCGCAAGATTTCCCACGGCGAAGGCGTCGAACGCGTCTTTCAAACCTTCAGCCCATCGATCAGCGAAGTCAGCGTGAAGCGCCGCGGCAGCGTGCGCCGCGCCAAGCTGTACTACCTGCGTGACCTGTCCGGTAAAGCCGCGCGCATCGACGAGAAGATCTGAGCTTTGAATGAGCGCCGGGTCCGCTCTTAGGGGATTCTTCGGGCTGGTCTGGCGAATCCTGGAAGGGATCCGCAAGGTGCTGCACCTGGCGCTGTTGCTGCTGATTTTCGGCTTCGTTCTCGCCGCGCTGCATTCCTCCATCCCGATCGTGCCGCGCAGCGCCGCGCTCGTCATTGCGCCTCAGGGTGAATTGGTCGAGCAGATTGCGGGCGATCCGGTGCGCCGTGCATTGGGCCAGGCGTCCGGCGGCCCGGCGCCGGAGACCTTGCTGCGGGACGTGACGGACGCCATCGCGGCTGCGAAGTCAGACTCGAGAATCAAGCTCATCGTTCTCGACGTTGACGAGATGGATCCGTCAGGCCTGTCGAAATTGCAGGAGATCGGCGCCGCGCTGCGCGACTTCCGAGCTTCCGGCAAGCGCGTGATTGCAGCAGGCGATTCCTTCAGCCAATCGCAATACTACCTGGCAGCGCAGGCGGGCGAGGTGTACCTCGACCCCATGGGCGAAGTGTCCGTCAACGGCTTCAGCTACTACCGCATGTACTACAAGGACGCGATCGAAAAGCTCAGCGTCGATTTGAATGTGTTCCGTGCCGGTACGTTCAAAAGCTATACCGATCAATTTTCCCGCAATGACATGGCGCCGAGCGAACGCGAAGAGACTTCGGTGTGGCTCGAGTCGCTGTGGAATGCGTACACGCAAGATGTCACGCGCGCCCGATCTCTGCCCGTCGGCGCACTGAAGGATTTCATCGCGGAACAGCCGGCCTCGTTGCAGGCGGTCAAGGGCGACATGGCCAAGATGGCGCTGCAGCGCGGCCTGGTGACGGCGCTGAAGAGCCGGCGGCAGGTCGCCGATGATTTGAAGGGGCTGGTGGGCGAAGACGACAGCAATCATTCGTTCAATTCCATCGGGATGAACCAGTACCTGTCGGCGGTGCGCTCCAAGCGTGTTCTGAAGGGGAAGTCCGATGCCAAGATCGGCATCGTCGTGGCGTCCGGCGAGATTTTTGACGGACATCAAATGGCGGGGGCGATCGGCGGCGAGAGCACATCGAACCTGCTGCGGCAAGCGCGCTACGACGACACCGTGAAAGCGGTGGTGCTGCGCGTCGACAGTCCGGGCGGCAGCGAATTTGCGTCGGAAAAAATCCTGCGCGAAGTCCAGGCCCTGCGCAAAGCGGGTAAACCGGTCGTCGTTTCCATGAGCACTTACGCGGCCTCCGGGGGCTACTACATCGCCGCCGCCGCCAATCAGATATTTGCCAGTCCAACCACCATTACCGGTTCGATCGGCGTGTTCTCTGTCATTCCGACCTTTCAGCGCACGCTGGAGAAGCTCGGCGTCAAGGTCGATGGCATCGGCACCACGCCGCTGGCGGGCGACTTGCGCATCGATCGAGCGCTCGGGCCCGTCACCAAGCAGCTGCTGCAGGCGTCCGTGGATTACGCTTACTCACAATTCGTGCGGCGCGTAGCGGACGGCAGAAAGAAGTCCGTGGAAGACGTGGACAAGATTGCGCAGGGCCGGGTGTGGGCGGGTCTCGATGCGCAGCGCATCGGATTGGTCGATCATCTCGGCGGACTCAAGGACGCGACCGACGCCGCCGCGAAGCTGGCGGAACTGGGCAAGGACTACGACGTGGACTACATCGAGCCTGATTTGAGCCTGCGCGAAGAGCTATTGATGCAGATTCGTTCGCAGGCCGTGCGATTGGGTCAATCGGCAGGGCTCATTCCACAACGCACGGATGTCGAGCGTATCCTGGATCCGTTGCTGCAGCAGGCGCACGCAATCACGCGGCTGAAAGACCCACGCGGGCTGTACTCGTATTGCTGGTGCCGCGAACCGCCCGAGCGTTAGACGCTCCGCGTCGAAAACGACGCTAGAGACTCGACCAGTCGAGCGTCACCTTTCCGGACTTGCCGGAATTCATGATCTGAAAGCCTTCCAGATAGTCGTTGATCCCCAGGCGATGGGTGATCACCGGCCGAATGTCCAAGCCGCTTTGCAGCATGCTCGACATTTTGTACCAGGTTTCGAACATCTCGCGGCCGTAGATGCCTTTGATGGTCAGTCCCTTGAAAATGACCTGATTCCAGTCGATCGCGGTCTCACCGGGCGGGATGCCGAGCATGGATACGCTGCCGCCATTGTTCATGGTCCGCAGCAATTCACGCAGCGCCGCCGGATTGCCCGACATTTCAAAGCCGACGTCGAAGCCCTCTTCCATGCCCAAATCACGCATGGCGTCGTCCAGCGACTCGCGCGATATATTGAGCGCGCGCGAGGCGCCCATTTTCTTGGCGAGATCCAACCGGTAGTCATTGACGTCGGTAATGACGACGTGCCGCGCACCGCAGTGGCGTGCGATGGCCACGGCCATGACGCCGATCGGGCCCGCGCCGGTGATGAGCACATCCTCGCCGACCACATTGAACGCCAGTGCCGTGTGCGTGGCGTTGCCGAACGGATCTAAAATCGAGGCGATCTCATCGTCGATGGCTGCCGGCAGCTTGAACACATTGGATGCGGGTATGGTCAGGTACTCGGCGAAGGCGCCCGGGCGATTGACGCCGACACCGGAGGTATTGCGGCACAGATGGCGACGGCCGGCGCGGCAATTGCGGCAATGGCCGCAGGTGATGTGACCTTCGCCGGATACGCGATCGCCGGTATGAAAGCCGCGCACTTCGCTGCCCAACTCGACGATCTCGCCGGAATACTCATGGCCTACCGCCATGGGGACCGGTACGGTCTTCTGCGCCCACGCATCCCAATTGTAAATGTGCATGTCGGTGCCGCAGATGGCGGAGCGATGCACCTTGATCAGAACATCATTGTGACCGACCGAAGGCTCCGGGACGTCCTGCATCCAGATACCGGGTTCGGCGCGGGCTTTGACGAGTGCTTTCATGAATGACTTGCCTCTACTGAATCACGCCGAGGTCGCGCGCCGAGCGACCAAACGCGGAAATGACTTGATCGAGTTGCTGGGTGGTGTGCGCAGCATTCATTTGGGTACGAATTCGCGCTTTTCCATGGGGCACGACCGGGAAAGAGAACGCCACGACGTAAATACCTTCATTCTGCATCCGCTCGGCGAGGCGCACGGCCAAGGGCGCATCTCCCAGCATCACCGGAATGATGGGATGCTCCCCGGGGACCAGGTTGAAGCCCAAGGCCTGCATGCGCTCGCGAAAGTACCGGGCGTTCGCATGCACGCGATCGCGCAGTTCCGGTGAACTCTCCAAAAGATCGAGAACCTGGATGGTGGCGGCGGCGACCGTCGGCGCGATGCTGTTGGAAAACAAATAAGGCCGCGAGCGCTGCCGCAGCCAGGCGACGATGTCCTTGCGGGCGGCAACAAATCCGCCGCTGGCGCCGCCCAATGCTTTGCCCAGGGTGCTGGTGAGAATATCAATCCGGCCTACGACCCCACGGTATTCATGCGACCCGCGGCCGCCGGCGCCGATGAATCCGGTCGCGTGCGAATCATCGACCATGACCAGCGCATTGTATCGGTCCGCCAGATTGCAAATCTCGTGCAGCCGCGCAATGGATCCATCCATGGAGAATACGCCGTCGGTCGCGATGAGCCGAACGCGTGAATCCTGCGAATC
>DATHFW010000138.1:0-4901 GCA_035317945.1 Steroidobacteraceae bacterium
TCGAATCTGCCTTGCGCGATGCCGCCATTTGGGATGAGGTCAAAGACAAGCTGAACGCGGATGGCCGGAGCCTTTCGGGAGGGCAGCAGCAGCGGCTGTGCATCGCGCGCGCCATCGCGGTGCAGCCCGAGGTTTTGCTTCTCGATGAACCCACGGCTGCGCTCGATCCGATTTCGACTCTGCGCGTCGAGGAGACCTTGCAGGCGCTGCGCGAGAAGTACTGCATCGTGGTGGTCACGCACAATTTGCAGCAGGCCGCGCGGGTGTCCAACGTCACCGGATTCATGTTCATGGGCGAACTGGTCGAAATTGGCCCGTCGAGCGAGATATTCACCTCGCCGAAGAACCGCAAGACCGACGACTACATTACCGGGCGCTTCGGTTAACCGGCATGAACGACAGTAACGTCGGCAATAGACTTGCAGGATCGGCGGCGATGAGTCCCGCGGAAGTACGCGATAAATTGTTCGACCCGGTCATGACCTCGCGCAACGTCTGCGTCACTTACGGCGACAAGAGCGCCGTTAAAAACGTCAACCTGGATATCGGGCGCAATCAAGTGCTGGCCCTGATCGGGCCGTCGGGTTGCGGAAAGTCCACGTTCCTGCGCTGCCTCAATCGCATGAACGACACCATCCCCAGCGCGCGCGTCGATGGCACGATCACGCTGGACGGACAAAACATCTACGATAAAAAGCAGGACGTGGCGCAGTTGCGCGCGCGAGTGGGCATCGTATTTCAGAAGCCCACGCCTTTTCCGCATTCGATTTATGCCAATGTCGCCTACGGACCGCGTATCCACGGTTTGACGAGAAGCCGCGCCGACATGGATGAATTGGTTCATAGCAGTCTGGCGCGCGCCGGGCTGTGGGAGGAAGTGAAGGACCGTTTGTCGACTCCCGGCACCAGCCTATCGGGCGGCCAGCAGCAGCGCCTGTGCATCGCGCGCACCATCGCCGTCAATCCGGAAGTCATTCTCATGGATGAACCGACTTCGGCCTTGGATCCGATCGCCAGCGCCAGAATCGAAGATCTGATCGATGAGTTGCGCGAGAACTACGCGATCGTCATCGTGACCCACAACATGCAACAGGCCGCGCGCGTGTCGCAGCGCACGGCCTATTTTCACCTGGGCGATTTGGTCGAAGTCGGCCCGACGGACCGGGTATTCACCAACCCCCAACAGAAGCTCACCGAAGACTATATTACGGGCCGCTTCGGTTAAGGCCGCATCTCCTTCTCCTATCGTTGCGAGGGTATGAATTCCTCGAGCACGGCGCTGCGCATCAGATCCGGCGGCAGCAGGCCCTGGCCCAATATGAAGTCGTGAAACTTCTTCTGGTCGAATTTCCTGCCCAAAGCAGCCTCGGTCTCCTGACGCAAGGACAGCAGCCGCGTATAGCCGTAAAAGTAGCTGTTCGCCTGCCCGGGACTGCGGAAAGTGAAGCGCTCGACCTCTTCCTTGGCGAAGGCGTGGCTCAGCATGACATCCTTCTCCAGCACCGAGTACGCCTGGGCTTGGGTCACCGCGCCGCTTTGCAATTCCGGATCCAAGAACGCTCGGGCGGCACGCAGCAAGCGCAGTTGCAGCGTCATCAACTGGCCTTCCACCGGTTCGAACGGCTGCATGATGTACTCAGCGTACAACCCCCAGCCTTCAGCATTGGTCGAGTTGAAGGCGTAGAGCGCCCGCGCGAGGCTGACGCCGTGCTCGACCATGGAATCAAACTGCAATTCGTGGCCCGGCCGTGCCTCATGCGCGGTCAGCGTCCACGCCACCGCATCGAAGGTAAAGTCGTCGTACTTGTCTTCCGCGCCACCCGTTGCGGACGGAATATTCAGCGGCAGCACGAATTGGCCGCGCTGCCCGGTGTTGTGCAGGAACGGCGGCGGCACCATGTGCGGCGCCGGCTGCTGTGCGGTCTCGGCCGGGGTCGCGAGGCGAATAATGGCCGGGCGGCCGGGCAGCGTCACCAGATTTTTCGCAACGATGATTTTCTCGATCTCGTGCAACCGATTTTCGTAGAACGGCAGAATCTCCTCGCCGGTAATCTGCTTTTTCTTGAGTTCCGCAATGACGGCGCGATAGTCGTTCGATGAATAGCCATTGGCCTTCGCCACGCGCGCCGCCAGCGGCGCCATCTCGGCTTGGTACTGCGCAAAGGCGGCATGCGCCATCTTCGCGATCTGCGCCGGGGGAATATCAATGCCGTATCCTTCGAAGGCCAGCACATATTTCTCGGGCGGCAGGCGAAAGTCGGTGCGCGCCTTGGGCAGGATGTTGGCCTTGACCCAGGTGTCGTAGTCGGCCAACTGAAGCTTCAATTTCTCATACGCAGGTTCCCAGCCGGTCAGCTTGTACTTCTTGAACAAGGCCGCCATGCCCTCGATATAGTTCGAGTTGCGGCCCAGGTCGGTCTCGACCTCCTCTTTGGATGGGAAAATCGCGCCGGGCTTGGCGATCTGCTCGTTTTCGCGTTCTTTCAATCGCTCGGTGAATGGCTTGTAACCTGGTTCGACGCCGGCGTACTTGCGCAGTCTCACCAGCGCAGCGGTGCGCCGTTGCTGGGGCACCTGATCATCGAGCAGCCCACGCAAACCCTGAAATATCTGCGCACTCGCATTGTGGAAGGGCACCTCATGCGCAAGCTCGAAGTCCTCGATACGAAATTGCAGGTTGAAATTCTTTTGCAGGATATCGATGTCCTCTTGGACATTTTTGTCTGTGACGGTTGCACGTGCGGCCTTGATCTTGGTCAGCGCGGCTTCGAGCTCGCGCCGCTCAACCAGTTCGTCCGCGCGCGAAGGATCGGAGATGCGGTCGTCGAATTTCGCCACGCCTTGCGCAGAGCCCTGTTCAGGCGCGTGCTCGAGCTGCACGCTGAGCAGCATGTTGGTGTAGTCATTGCTCTGCTTGATCCACGCCTTTTCAGCCTGATCGTTGCCGGCAGCCTGCTGGCCTGCCGCCGTGAAGGACAAGGCGCTCAAAAAAATCGCGGTGCTGAAACGATGCATATAGTTTCCCGAAAATGCGGCCAGCCTGCGGCCCGCAATGTTGTTAAAGTAAGATCAACGGCTGATGAACGGATTGATCGCTCGAACCAATTGTCAGGCGGCGACTTCCTCGTACGTAAAATGTGGCGCACCAGCCCGCTTTGACGCGTGCTCCACCGTGATTGAGCAGATGTTCCCTTGTGCGTCGACGTCGAGAACCGTGTTTTCGTCGAGATCGCGAGTTTCCGCAACCGGAGCATCGCGAAACTCGATCAGCAGAGTGTCAGTGTCGGCAAAGTATCGTACTTTCATGGGACAAACCCGCGGTCAAAAAAGGCGTTGTGGACGGTCTCCCCGTCCTCCAACAGGATAACCCGAAGATACCGGTTTTCCATCTCCTGAACCTGAATCCAGCGCCGAATTCGGCCATCAGCCTGGCGAATTTCGCGCAGAGGCGCCCGAATGGCCCGGTCAATCCATGCGTCTTGGATGATGCTTCGATCAGGGCGCCGGCGGATGGCGTCAAAATAGGCGGTTGTTTTCATAGAGGCGACAGTGCCGCGGCTAGTGCGCATCCAGCGAGGCGCGGACGCGCCCTACCTCGCGGGCCGAGACGCTCGATGCTTGATTTCCCCAGCTGTTGCGGATGAAGGTCAAGAGCTGCGCTACCTCGTCGTTGGTGAGCCGCCAGCCGAAGCCCGGCATGCCGAGAGGCGAGGGCGCGGCTGTGGTGCCCGGCAGCGAACTGCCGCCCAACACCACGCTGATCAGCGAATTGGGGTCATCAGACAGCACCGTGGAATTCCCCGCCATTTTCGGCAGCACCTTCGGGCTTCCCTGCCCATCGGTGCGGTGGCAGGCGGCGCAGTTATCGACATACAGTTCAGCCCCACGATTGGCTTCGTGGCCGGCGGCGAGCGCGGCCGCCGTGGCTGGATTCGGTGCGAACTTGGAGCGATCGCCGGGAGCAGGCGGCAGCGTTTTCAAGTACGCGGCGATCGCCTCAAGGTCCGCATCATTCAAGTACTGGGTGCTGTGCACGATGACGTCATTCATCGGGGCGCCGATCACCGCTTGCTGCGAATTGCGGGCGGTGCGCAGCGTGGCGACGATATCTTCCTTCGACCAATCGCCAAGCCCGTCGGCGGAATTGCCCCGCAGATTGACCGCGGTCCATCCGCCGACCCGCTGGCCTCCGGAAAGAAAGACACTCGAGGAGTCATCCAGCGCCTTCTCCTGGAGGGTCAGAGCGCGGGGTGTGTGGCAGGTGCCGCAGTGTCCCGGCCCTTCAACCAAGTACGCACCGCGCGCAACGACCGGATCGGTGTAATGCGACGCGCTGAACGGTGGTGCGTCGGGAGGCGGTGCGTATTGCTTGCGCCAGATCGCCAGCGGCCAGCGGATGGACAAGGGCCAGGGAATGCCATTGGCAGGCGCAGTGCTCGGCACCGGCGCCACGCCGTGCATGAAGTAGTCGTAGAGCGCGTCGACATCCTCATCGCTCATGCGGGCGTACGAGGGGTAGGGCATGGCCGGGTACAGCGTCTCGCCTTCATCGTCGATCCCATGGCGCACCGCGCGGTCGAAATCATCCAACGTGAACTTGCCGATCCCGGAATCCTTGTCCGGCGTGATATTGGTGCTATAGATCGCGCCCAGCGGCGAATCGAGGGCGAGTCCACCGGCAAACGGCTTGCCGCCCGGTGCGGTGTGGCAGGCCGTGCAATCGGCCGCAACCGCGAGATAGCGGCCGCGCTCGATCGAGGCCGCGTCGGAGTGAGGCGGCTGGCCCGAGGCAATCGGCCGGGTGTGAGTCGGTATGAGCGCATAGCCCAAGGCGCCGAAGAAGGCGATCAACACGATGGCCAAAAGAGTCAGTAGGAGCCGCGCCGATTTTTTCATCGCTG
>DATHFW010000139.1:0-5358 GCA_035317945.1 Steroidobacteraceae bacterium
ATTCGTCGAGAAGGCCATCCAATACGAAGTCGCGCGGCAGGTCGAGCTCATCGAGAGCGGCGGCAAAGTGGTGCAGGAGACGCGCCTCTACGATTCCGACAAGGATGAGACCCGCTCGATGCGCTCCAAGGAAGAAGCCAACGACTATCGGTATTTTCCGGATCCAGACCTGTTGCCGGTGGTGGTCGATGAGATGTTCATTGAAGCGATTCGTGCCACGTTGCCGGAGCTGCCGGATCAAAAGGCGGCGCGTTTCGCCAAGGACTTCGCACTGTCGGCCTACGATGCCGGGGTGCTCTCGGCCAGCCGCGAACTCGGCGCTTATTTCGAAGCGGTGATAGCAGGTCTCGGCGCGAGCCACGCCAAGCTTGCGGCAAACTGGGTGATGGGTGAATTGTCGAGTGCCCTGAATCGCGACAATGTCGACATCGAGAATTCGAAAGTCAATCCCCGGCAGCTGACCGGTTTGCTGAACCGCATCGTCGATGAGACGATTTCCGGCAAGATCGCCAAAGAAGTCTTCGAGGCCATGTGGTCCGGGGGCAAAGCAGCGGACGCCATCATCGAGGCGAAGGGATTGCGTCAAATCACCGACTCGAGCGCCATCGAGGGCGTGATCGATGCGGTCATCGCCGCGAATCCGAAACAACTGGCCGACTACCGCTCGGGCAAGGACAAGCTGTTTGGATTTTTCGTCGGACAGGTCATGAAGGCCACCGGCGGCAAGGCGAATCCCGCACAGCTCAACGAGCTATTGAAAACCAAGCTGGGCGGCGGCGGAAATGCATGACCGCGACACCCTGCATCGCTTCTTGTTCGAGCGGTACCCGATTCGCGGCCATCTGGTGCACTTGGATGCCGCCTGGCGCGCGCTGATCGAACATCGCCAGTACCCGGACGCGATTCGCGAAACTCTGGGAGAAGCGGTGGTCGCCTCGCTGTTGTTGGCCGCGACCATCAAGTTTGAAGGCGTTCTGTCGTTGCAGTTGCAGGGCGGCGGTCCGGTGCATCTGCTGCTGGCGCAATGCACCAGCGGCTTGGGCGTCAGAGGTCTGGCGCGCTATCGAGATCTGGGCTTGAGCAGTTCGTTGAAAATTCGCGATCAGGTGGGCGAGGGCAATCTCACCGTCACCTTGGAAACCGATGAGGGCGCGCAGCGCTACCAGGGCATCGTGCCCATCGAGGGCGAACGCCTGGCCGACTCGCTGCAGGCGTATTTCCAGAATTCCGAGCAATTGCCGACGCGGCTGTGGCTGCATGCGGACGCACAAGGCGCCTCAGGGATGTTGCTGCAGAAACTGCCCGGCTCAGGGTCGGTGGCTGCCGCGGGTGCGGCGGCCGATGCGGCCGCGATCGAGGATGCGTGGAGCCGCGTGCAACTCATCGGCGACACCCTCACGCCCGAGGAATTGCGCACGCTGGCGGATGCGGAGATTCTGCACCGCCTGTTCAACGAGGACGATTTGCGCTTGTTCGAACCCTCGCCGGTATATTTTCGCTGCCGCTGCTCCCGCGAACGGGTCGCCGGCATGCTGCAGGGTCTTGGCGAAGCGGAAACTCGCTCCGTGATCGCCGAACGCGGCAAGGTGGAAGTGCACTGCGATTTCTGCAATCGCGCCTACGTGTTCGACGCGGTGGATGTCGCTCAGCTGTTCAAGGCCGCCGTGGCGGCCGACAGTGGCAGCTCTGTTCACTAACGTTACGGCGACGCGCTAGCGTTACCGCGACGGCCAACGTCACGGCTACGCGCTTCCAATTCGTGCTGTTGAGCACCGTCTTGGCCGGCAGCACCTTGGCCGGCAGCACCTTGGCCGGCGGCGCGCCGTTCTACGCCAATACCTTTAAGAAAACTCCCGCTGCTGCGGCACTCACCGCCTTGGGCCGCGAACTGTTTTCGGACCCGGCGTTGTCCGCCTCGGGAAAAATGGCCTGCGCGAGCTGCCACGATCCGCAGCATGCGTTTGGACCGCCGAACGACATGCCGGTGCAGGGCGGCGGCGGCGATGGGCGCAGTTTCGGCGTGCGCGCCGTGCCTTCGCTCAAGTACACGCAGAATGTTCCGCCCTTCACCGAGCACTTCATCGACGATGAGGGGGATGACAGCGTCGATCAGGGACCTGCGGGAGGACGCACCTGGGATGGACGCGCGCAGTCGTTTCATGATCAGGCGCGCCTGCCGCTGTTCTCACCGTTCGAAATGGCGAATACCGATTCGGATGCCGTGGTCGCGAGAGTGCAGCACGCACGCTACGCCGGGCAATTCCGCGCAGTGTTCGGCAAGAAGATCTTTGGCGATTCGGCGCTGGCGTTCAAAGGCATCTTGATGGCGTTGGAGGCATACCAGCAAAGTCCCGCCGATTTTTACCCCTACAGCAGCAAGTACGATGCATGGCTGCGCCATGAGACATCATTGAGTCCGCAGGAATTGCGCGGGCTTGCCGCGTTCAATGATCCGGGCAAGGGAAATTGCGCGCGCTGCCATCCGAGCGCCTCGAGGAAAGGTGCGTTTCCGCAATTTACCGATTTTGGCTTTGCCGCCATCGGCGCGCCGCGCAACGCTGCGATCCCTGCCAATGCGGATCGGCAGTATCACGACCTGGGGTTGTGCGGACCGCTGCGCACGGATTTGAAGGATCGGCACGAATACTGCGGTCTGTTTCGCACGCCAAGCTTGCGCAACGTGGCGATGCGGCCGGTGTTCTTTCACAACGGCGTGCTGCATTCCTTGAGCGATGCCGTGCGGTTCTATGCCGAGCGGGATACCCAGCCGCAGAAGTGGTACCCGCGCGCCGGCGACGGCGGCACGTTCAAATTCGACGACTTGCCGCCGGCGTACGTTGCAAATCTCGATGCGCAGGCGCCGTTTGACCGGCATCCCGGCGAGCCGCCCGCGATGAGCGAGGAAGACGTTCAGGACATCGTCGTGTTTTTGCAGGCCCTGAGCGATGGTTATCGATAGGATTGTCGGCAATGGAGGATGATGCATGAAAACTTTCTGGACTCTGGCGATGTTGACCGCCGTTATCGCGCTTGCTGCACCCGAGTGCCGCGCCAATCCACCTTTGTTCCAACCTTGGATCAATGGTGTCTCGGGTGCGGAACCTCAAATGCAGGTGCAGGCCTTTGACGCCGACACCTTTGTGATCCGCCAGTCGATCCGGTCTAATTTCGAAGGCCCGTTCCTGTATCTGCTGTTTGGCCGCGATCGTGCCCTGCTGCTCGATACCGGCGCCGGCGGACTGAAGATTCGGCCGACCATCGAGCAGGTTATCGCCGGCTGGTTGGCCCATCATGGGCGCACGTCGATCCCGCTGGTGATCGCCCATTCACACAATCACGGCGACCACCATCAGGGCGATGTTGAATTTGAAGGGCGTCCCGATACTGCCGTGGTCGGCCTCTACACGACAGAGGTGAGCAGCTTCTTCAAGATCACCGACTGGCCCAACGACATCGCGCGATACGATCTCGGCGGCCGGATCTTGGACATCATCCCCACGCCGGGGCACCAGGCTTCGCACGTCATGGTTTATGACGCGAAGACCCGGCTGCTTTTTTCGGGTGATGCCCTCTGCGCCTGCCGGCTCTATATCCCGGCCAACCAGTTTGTAAGTTATCGCGAGAGCATCGACCATGTTGTCGCCTTCACCAAAGGCCACCCCATATCCCACATCCTCGGCGCCCACATCGAGATGACTCGCGAGCCTGGGAAACTCATTGCTGATGAAGCCTCGAGCCATCCTGACGAGCACGTGCTGGAGCTGCCTGCGTCGGCGCTGACCGAACTGCAAACCGCGGTGCACGCCATGGGAGAAACGCCCAAACTAGAACCGCACAACGATTTTGTCGTCTATCCGTTGCCGCCCAGGCCCTTGCCGCCTGCGTCGCCACCTGCGTCGCCGCCTGCGAAGTAGCACGGCGGACGCATCCGCGTCGAACCCTGTATCGAGGCTACAGCGCCGAGACGCCCGCGAGCTCGGTCAAACTTTGCGCACGCGTCAAGGCGATGAACTCTCTTATATAAGCAGCTTCTGCGCCGGCTCGTGTGGTCGCGGCATAGAGCTCGCAGCGAAGACCCGACTGTCCTATGGGCCGGGAGACCACATAGCCGCGCTCGATGTAATTGCCCACGGTCCACGAAGGCAGCGCCGCAATGCCACGGCCGCTCGCGACCAGCTGCAGAATCGCCACGGTCAATTCGGCGGTGCGCCTCTTGGGGTTGATGTTGGCCGGCATGAGGCAGTGCTTCATGACATCCAACATTTCGTCGGGAACTGGATAAGTGATCAGCGTTTCGGCGGCGAAATCGGCCGCGTCCAGCCAGGCTTTGGCCGCCAGCCGATGTCGCGGGCTCATCAGCGCCACGCTTTCGTAGCGAAACAGGGGGCTGAAAGTGATGGTGGGGTGCGTTTCCTGGCGGTCGTGGATGATGGCCAACTCGGCGTCGCCTTGATCCAGCAGCGGCAGGGGGTCCACGACGAAGCCCGAAATAATGTCGAGTTCCACCTCGGGCCACAGGGTGCGGTAGGCATCCATGGCGGGCATCAGCCAGTCAAAACAGTTGTGGCATTGGACGGCGACGCGCAGGGGTCCGGCATGGCCTTGGGCCAGGCGCGCCACATCCCGCCCGGCCTCGGCCATTTGGGGCAAAACCACGCGCGCCAGGGCGAGCAACCGCTGGCCGATGGCGGTGAAGCGCAGGGGGCGGACGTTTTTTTCGACCAGCGCAGCCCCATAGTGGCTTTCCAACGCTTTGAGCTGGTGCGACAGGGCCGACTGGGTCAGAAATAGGCGAGCCGCCGCTTTGGATAGGCTGCCGCACTCGGCCAGGGCCAATAAGGTCTCCAAGTGCCGGACTTCCAGGGCGGTGGATGACATGAGCCTAATTCATTCCCTCTATTAGAATAATGAGATTGAATCAAATCCTAGGCTCTAGCATGCTCAATGTCGAGGTGGTCCGTTCATGTCAGATCCTATGGTGTCCTTCGAATTTTTCCCGCCGGGCGATGAGGCGATGGCGCAGCAGCTTTGGCAATCCGTTCAGCGGCTTGCGCCGCTGCGCCCGAGTTTTGTCTCGGTAACCTACGGCGCCGACGGATCCACCCGCGAACGGACCCATGAGTTTGTGCAGCGGGTGCTGCGTGAGACCGATCTTTGCGTCGCACCGCACTTGACCTGCGTGGGGGCCTCGCGCGCCGAGGTGCTGCAGATCGCTGAAGGGTACTGGCAATTGGGCGTGCGGCATCTGGTTGCGCTGCGCGGCGATGCGCCCGCCGGCAATCTGTCGAGCGAGGGCCGCTATCAGCCGCACCCGGAAGGGTTTGCCTACGCGTCGGATCTGGTGGGGGGATTGCGTCA
>DATHFW010000140.1:0-5560 GCA_035317945.1 Steroidobacteraceae bacterium
TCATCGGTCCCAATGGGGCCGGCAAGACCACGCTGTTTCGCATGCTGTCGGGCATCGAGAAGCCGGACAGCGGCGAGATTCGTTTGGGGCCCAGCGTCAAACTTGCCTATGTGGATCAGTCGCGGCAGGCGCTCAACGACAAAAATACCGTGTGGCAGGAGATCTCGGGCGGACTGGACCTCATCAAAGTAGGCAACTACGAGACTTCCTCGCGCGGTTATGTCGGCCGTTTCAATTTCAAGGGCGTGCAGCAAGGTCAGATGATCGGCGAACTCTCGGGCGGCGAACGCAACCGGGTGCATCTCGCCAAAGTATTGAAAGCCGGCGGCAATGTTCTGCTGCTCGACGAGCCTACCAACGATCTGGATATCGAAACGCTACGCGCTCTGGAAGACGCATTGGTCGCGTTTCCGGGGTGTGCCGTGGTCATTTCGCACGATCGCTGGTTCCTCGACCGCATCGCGACGCATATCCTGGCCTTCGAAGGCGACTCGCAAGTCGTTTGGTTCGAGGGTAACTATCAGGAATATGTCGAGGACTATCGAAAACGCAAGGGCGAAGATGCCAATCAGCCGCACCGAATTCGCTACAAACCGCTGACGGGGTGACCTATGAGCAGCTACATCACACCGCAAGATGAGCTGCACGTCGATTATCAGGGCATTGCCCTGACCTGCCCCCACTGCCAGACCCTGACTCATCTGACCCCGGTTGCGGTACCCAAATTCGATGATCTGAGCCGGCGCAAGCCGAAGCACATCGGCATCGTGTTCCGCTGCGACACCTGCATCGAGCCGGTATTCCTCAAGTTTGCGGTCAAATCCTATACGGCACTGCGGATAGAACTCGCTCCGAACTTCATGGAAATCGAGCGCGCGCGCGAGAATTTCCCGTTGACCTATCTGCCCGAGGAGGCGGAGGGTCTGTTCAAAGAAGCGCTCAACTGCTACTCGGCCGCCTGTTTCAGCGCGTTTGGCTCGATGAGCCGGCGCACGGCGCAATCATTGTTTCGCGAACTCGGCGAGCGCGGCAAATTGGAGCTGTTCGATACGCTTCAGGAAATTCGCTCCTTGGCGGATCTTGACGACGACACGTTTGCAACCTTGCGCGCGGTGTTATTCGGCAGCGATAGCGATCCTTGGCCCAGTCAGCCCAACTTGGACGCGGAACTCGCAGGAATTATGCTGGAAGTCATGCGCGACCTGCTCTATCAAACCTTCGTGCGTAAAGCGCGGCTGGTCCAGGCGATGACCTTTCGCCGTTTCGTCGCGCCCAACCAGGCGGAAGCGGGCTGACGACGCGGCGTCGAGCGAAGCCTAACCGGCAAATACCCGGGCGTTTCGGAACAGGCGCATCCAGCCGCCGTGTTCCGACCAGTCCTTGGAAACCCAGGAATTCTGCACGCTGCGAAACACCCGTTCCGGGTGCGGCATGATCGACGTCACGCGCCCATCCGCGCTGCACAGGCCCGCCAACCCCAAGGCCGAGCCGTTGGGATTGAACGGATATTTCTCCGTGGCTTGATCGCGATGGTCGACGTATTGCAGCGTCACCAGCTTCTGCGTTATCAGGGCGCCGGCGCTGCCGTTGCCGTCGAATTCCGCCCGTCCCTCGCCATGCGCCACGGCAATGGGCAACACCGAACCGTGCATGCCGGCGAACAACACCGAATTGGAGGCGGGGATGCGCACCAGCGATAAGCGCGCCTCATACTGTTCCGATCGATTGCGCACGAAACGCGGCCATGCTGCGGCGCCCGGAATCAGGTCTTTGAGCGCCGACAGCATTTGACAGCCATTGCATACGCCCAGGGTAAATGTCGCCTCGCGCGCGAAGAAGGCGCTGAACTCCTCACGCGCGCGCGCATTGAACAGGATGGACTTGGCCCAACCCTCGCCGGCACCCAAAACGTCGCCGTACGAGAAGCCGCCGCAGGCCACCAGTCCGTGGAATCTGCCCAAGCGCACGCGCCCGGCCAAAATGTCCGTCATGTGCACATCGTAGGCATCGAACCCCGAGCGGGTGAACACCGCGGCCATTTCGGTGTGGCTGTTGACGCCTTGTTCGCGCAGCACCGCGATCGCCGGCCGCACGCCGCTCGAGATAAACGGTGCGGCGACGTCCGCTTGCGGATCGTAACTCAAGGCAGCATGCAGCCCGGGATCGGCCGCATCTTCGAGCCGCGAATATTCTTCCTGCGCGCATTGCGGATTGTCGCGCAGCTCTTGCATGCGAAACGACACTTCGCTCCAGCGGCGATGCAAGGCGCTGCGCGAGCCTGAAAAAACGACGTTGCCATCGGCGCTCAACAGTACCTCGTCTCCCGCGGCAGGCTCGCCGATGTCGCGCGTGAGCGCACCCAAGGCATGGCGCTCCAGAATGCGCTGCGCCTCGGCGATACGCGCCTGCGGCACTTGGATGACCGCGCCCAGTTCCTCGGAGAAACAAGCGGCGATCGTGTCCGCCGCGGCGCCCAGATCAATGCGCAGGCCGCAATGGGCGGCGAACGCCATCTCGAGCAACGTGACTACTAAGCCGCCGTCCGAGCGGTCATGATAGGCGAGCATCAGCCCTTGATCTTTCAACTCGCGCAGCGCGGCAAAAAGTGCGCTCAGGAGACCGGGACTGTCCAGATCCGCGGGACTGCCGCCGCTGTGCAGGTGCACCTGCGCCCAGCACGATCCTCCCAGGCGATTCTTGCCGCCGCCTAAATCGATGAGCAGCAGACGCGAGGGCTGCGACAGATCGAGTTCGGGCGTCAGCGTCGAACGCGCGTCCTGCACCGGTGCGAATGCCGAAACGATCAGCGAGACGGGCGCGACGACGGCATGCTCACCGCCGGCATCACGCCACGTGGTCTTCATGGATAAGGAATCTTTGCCGACGGGAATGGTGATGCCCAGCGTCGTACAGAGCTCACTGACGGCGCGCACGGTGGCGTACAAATCAGCATCCTCACCCGGTTCTCCGCAGGCGGCCATCCAATTCGCCGATAAACGAATGTCGGTCAATTGGCGAATGTCCGCCGCCAGTATGTTGGTCAGCGCTTCGGCAACGGCCAAACGTCCCGATGCCGGTGCATCGAGTACGGCCACGGGCGTTCGTTCCCCCATGGCCATCGCTTCGCCGCTGTATTCGTCGTAACTACTCAAGGAGACGGCGACGTCGGCGACCGGCACCTGCCACGGCCCCACCATTTGGTCGCGGCTGATCAAGCCGCCGACGGTCCGGTCGCCGATGGTGATCAGGAAAGACTTATCGGCAATCGTCGGCAGACACAATAAGCGGTCGAGCGAGTCGCCGATGGTCGCCGCGCCGGCCGCGAACGCCGAGGTAATCTTGGGTGTGGATCGTACATCGCGCGTCATGCGCGGCGCCTTTCCCAGCAGCACCTCGATGGGCATGTCGACCGGCGTGCCATGGAGCTGCGGATCCGAGACCACGAGCCGTCCGTCTGCGGTGATTTCGCCCACCACCGCAAAGGGGCAGCGCTCGCGTTCGCAGAGTGCCGCAAATTGCGCGATGCTGCCGGGCACGAGCGCGAGCACGTAGCGCTCCTGCGCTTCGTTGCACCAGATCTCCATCGGCGAGAGTTCCGATTCCGCACTGGGAATCTTGCGCAGGTCGATGCGCCCGCCGCGATGGCTGTGTGCGATGGCTTCGGGCAGCGCGTTCGACAGTCCGCCCGCGCCTACATCATGAATCAACAGGATGGGATTCGCATCGCCCAACGCGACGCAGCGATCGATCACTTCCTGGGCACGGCGCTGTATTTCGGCGTTGCCGCGCTGCACCGATGCGAAATCCAAATCGGACGAACTTTGGCCGCTGCCCACTGAGGAGGCTGCGCCGCCGCCCAAGCCAATCAACATGGAGGGACCGCCGAGCACGATGAGAGGAGCCCCGATCACGACGTCCTTTTTTTCCACGTTCTGACGACGCACGCTGCCAAGGCCGCCGGCGACCATGATGGGCTTGTGATAGCCCCGAACTGCCGAGCCGCTCGCGGATTGCTGCTCAAATACACGGAAATATCCGCAGGTGTTCGGGCGTCCGAATTCATTGTTGAAAGCGGCCGCACCCAAGGGTGCGGCGATCATGATCTCGAGCGCGGAGGCAATTCGGTCGGGTTTGCCGAAGTCGATTTCCCAGGGCTGCGGCATGCCGGGAATTTTCAGATTGGACACCGAGAAACCGGTCAACCCGGCTTTCGGCTTGGCGCCGATTCCCGTGGCGCCTTCGTCGCGAATCTCGCCGCCCGAACCGGTGGCGGCTCCGGGAAACGGCGAAATGGCGGTGGGATGATTGTGCGTCTCCACTTTCATCAAGATATCCATCGGCTCGAGGCTGCCGACGTAGCGCTGCGTGAGCGGGTCCGCAAAAAATCGGGTGGCGCGGGCGCCCTCGATGACGGCCGCATTGTCGCGATAAGCGGATAGCACGCCTTGAGAATTGCGGGCGTAAGTCGCGCGAATCATGGCAAACAGCGAGCGCGGCATGGTCTCGCCATCGATGACAAAATCCGCATTGAAGATCTTGTGCCGGCAGTGCTCGGAGTTCGCCTGGGCGAACATCATCAATTCCACATCGGTGGGATCCCGTCCCAAAGTGTGAAACGCCCGCACCAGATAGTCGATCTCATCGCTTGACAGCGCGAGACCCCAGTCTCGGTTGGCCCGCGCCAATGCCTCGGAGCCATGCGCACCCAACGCGAGGTGGCGCAAGGGCCGCGGTGGCGCGGCATGAAACAGTCCCACCGGCTCCACGGAGTCCGCCCAGACCGATTCCGTCATGCGGTCGTGCAGGCGCGCGGCCAATTTGTTCAGATCCGCGACCGCCAACGCTGCGGTGGACTCGATGAAATACACCGTACCGCGTTCGACGCGAGTCACGGCACTCAATCCGCAGACGTGCAGGATGTCGGTCGCCTTGCTCGACCACGGCGATTCAGTCCCCACGCGCGGCGTGACCAAAATCTTGTGACCGCCGCGTGGGCTGGGCGGCGCATCGGCAACGAAGCCATAGGTCAAAAGCTTGCCCAGCACGTCCAGCTCGGGCTCGTTCAGGGCCCGGGTGGTATCGACGAAGTGAATCCAGCGGCTGCTAAGCCTCGTGATGCGCGAATCTTGCGTCTTGAGCGCGCGCAGCAGCTCATCGAGTCGGAATTGCGACAGCGCCGGTGCGCCGAAAAGGCTAAACATGCATCATTCTACAGGAATCGGCCTATTTGCGAGCGCTGGAGTCTCCGCCAGGCGTATAGATTGGAACCGGGAATTGCGAGACATTGGAGCCCTCGAGGGCTACGATCTTGCTGACGCCCTGTTTCTTGACTTCATCGATGCGCAACACCGAATGCATGGGCAGATAGGTGCGCTTTACTTCGTTGAATTCGGCCTTTATCTTCTCCTCGGCGGGGTCCACCACCACTGTTGAGCGTTCCCCGAACACCAGTTCCTCAACCTCGATGAAGCCAAATAAGCTGCCGTGACTCACTTTACGGGCGTAGATCTCATAGACCTTGCCTTGATTCACGAACAGAACTTTGAAAATGTGACTCGCT
>DATHFW010000141.1:0-11269 GCA_035317945.1 Steroidobacteraceae bacterium
CCCAACCGGTGCGCGTCGAGGATGTCGTCATCGTCGAGGGAGAGTGGGGCCGGGTCGAGGAGATCACGCTCACCTACGTCGTCGTGCATATCTGGGACGACCGGCGGCTGATCCTGCCGCTCGGCTACTTCATCGAGAAGCCGTTCCAGAACTGGACGCGGGCCTCCTCGGAGCTCCTCGGCAGCGTCTTCGTCTGGCTCGATTACAGCTTCCCGGTCGAGGCAGGCCGCGAGGCGCTCAAGGCGATCATCGAGTCGAGCCCGCGCTGGGACAAGCGGTTCTGGAGTCTTCAGGTCACCGACGCCGACGAGAAGGCGATGCAGCTGCGGGTACTGGCCACGGCAGCGAACGCGTCCGATTCGTTCGATCTACGCTGCGAGATCCGCGAGCGGTTCATCGCATACATCCAGAAAAACCACCCACAATCGCTCCCGCGATTGCGCGCAGAGATCACTCACCTCAAGGGCGCAAAAATGTTCACTAATTAATGCCTCAGGACACTAGGTTCATCGAGGGCGCGCTCAAGGCGCTGCCAATGTGGATCTTCTTCCGGAGACCGCGCTGAGGACGAAGCAGCCTAGGCTCGCGCGCGCTGGATCGCCCCCAGCTGCTCTGCGAAATCGCCGCGCAGCGCCATATCCTCGACACTCGCACTCAGCTTGCGCTGCCAATTCGGATACTCGCTATCGGTTCCCGGCACGTTGACCGGGTCGACCATGCCCAATAGATCTTCAATTTGCAGGGCAACAAGCGTGGTCGGCGAACGCGCCAGATAAAGATGCAGTGCGCTCGCCAGTTCCGCAGTGAACGGCTCAACTGGCGTGCTCGGCTGTGCGGGACTCAGGGCTTGGTCTCGCAACGCCGATAGCAGCATCTCGCGGTCGTGCACGCGTTCGCGTACGATTTCGTTTTCGATCTCGGCGCTCGGAAATAGATTCAAGCGCCGGCGCAGCTCGATGTCCCGGCCTTCCCAATAGCTGCGCAACGTCGGCATGTCGTGCGTGGTCACCGCCGCCAGAGCGCGCCTCACAAACTCGTCCGGCCGTCGAAACCGTCCGTCCATTTTTTCGAACAGCAAAACCTTGTAGTGATAGAGACCGAATTCAGGCATCGCCTGGCGCATCTCGTCCGGCACCACGCCCAAATCCTCGCCTACCACCAAACAAGAGTTGCGCGCGCTTTCCAGCGACAGCACCGTCAGCAACTGGTGCAGCGGATAGTAAACATAGGCGCCCTCGGTGGGCGAACAGCCGCCCGGAACCCACCACAGCCGGCACAACGACATCACATGATCCAGGCGCAATGCGCCGTAGTAACGCATATTGTCGCGGATCAAACTGATGAACCCCTGCAGCCGCTGCGCTTGCAGGGCCGCCGGATCTTGCGGCGGAATCCCCCAACCCTGCCCTCTCAATGCCAATGGATCGGGCGGAGCACCGATTTCAGCGCCGAGAGAATAGCTGGACTGATCCGCCCAGGTCTCCGAACCCGACGGGTTGGCGCCGACGGCATAGTCGCCGTACAGACCGATCGGCATGCCCAGTTCGCGTGTCAGGGCCTGCGCGCTCATCAGCTGCTCGTGGGCCAGCCATTGCAGATACGCATAAAATTCCACTTCCGCAGGATGTTCGAGCGCGAAGCGTGCGGCCGCAGCGCCGTTCACGTCGCGGAATTCCTGCGGCCAGCTCAACCAACCCGATGCGCATCCGAGCGTCGAACGAAAATGGCGATCGAGCGCATCGAACCGGGCATGCAACTGCAACGACGCGCCGCGCTGCGCAACGAAGCTCGAGAAACTGCGCGCACGCACGCTGCCCGTCGCCAGGTGTTTGTCGCGAAAATCTTGATAGAGCAGCGCAAGAATCTCAAATTTCAGATCCGCGACGCCGCGATAGTCCACGTGGTCGCGTGCGCGCAATTGCTGCAATCGGCTCGCGACCTCGAGGTCGGCCAGACGCCGGCGCGCCGCCGCGCATTCCTCGAACTCGGGGACGGCCGGCACCGCGATATACAACACGTTGAGAAAGTGCCGGCTCGACGCGCTGTAGGGACTCGCTCTTGCCGGATCCGCGGGCGCCAGCGCATGCAACGGATTCAATCCGATGAAGCCCGCACCGCACGAACCCACCCAGCGAATCAGCAGCTCCAGATCGCCAAAATCCCCGATGCCCCAATTTACCTGGGACCGCAATGTATAGAGCTGCACGCAGACGCCCCAGAGCCGCCGGCCCGCGACGATCGCCGCAGGCTCATAGCATGCCGGCGGAGAAACGATCAACAGACAGCGCTCGGCGGCGCCGCCGGATAGGATGGCCTCGAACTCGTGATAACCGGGCGGCAGATCCACGGACAATTCGAAGCGCCGGCGCGTAATCCAGGACCCGGCGACTTCGCCCCGCCAAACTTCGGCGCAATCGGCCGTCGAGGTGATTCCTTCCGATCGTGACCCGTTCTCCCAATGCACGCGCCACACCATGCTGGCTCCCAGCTCGCGCGCGCCGACATTGATGTCAAACCCGATTCGCGCGCCGCGCGCCGTTGCGACGGGAGGAAGCAACTTGCGCCAGCGAACAGCCTCGGCTTGCGCCAGGCTTGCGGCCAGTTCGTTCTCATCGTCCACCGCGCAACCCATGGCCCTCAAGATGCCCGTCTTGGTCTGCAGGCTGAAAAATTTCAGTTCGCCGCGATAATCGTGATAGGCGTCGGCGATTCCGCGCAATCCCGCCAGTCTTTCGATCAATACAGTATCCACTTCAGCACTCCAGCAGTGCGACGCTGCGAGGTTTGAGCGCGTAACTTTGAGCGGGCCCAAGACTCCTCGCCCCGACGCCTTCCGAGGCGGTGTCAAACAGGCAAATCCAAGGCCCATCTGCCGGCGCAGCTGGAAGCCCGAAATGCTGCTCGGAATCGGCCGAGTTCACCAGCAGCAGCAGATGTTCCGCAGAACCCCTGTGTTCGCCGAACCACATTCCCAGCATGCGCAGCTCCGAATCCTGCCATTCACTTTGCGTCATCTCGGTACCGCGAACGTTTAACCACGTCACGTCCTTGACGGCTGCGCGCGAAGCGGCGCCCTTCAAGAAAGTCTCCCGGCGAAACTCCACGTGCAGGCGCCGCAGCCGTGCGAGCAAGCGCACGAATTCCAGCAAGTCGTAGTTGGCGCTGCGCAGGCGCCAATCGACCCACGATATCTCGTTGTCCTGGCAATAGGCGTTATTGTTGCCGCGCTGGGTTCGGGCAAATTCGTCGCCCGCTTGCAGCATGGGGACTCCCTGCGACAGGAACAGGGTCGCAAGGAAATTGCGCATTTGCCTTTTGCGCAAAGCGACGATGGCGGGGTCGTCCGTGGGACCTTCGATTCCGCAATTCCAACTCAACTCATTGCTGTGACCGTCGGTGTTGTTCTCCAGATTCAACTCATTGTGCCGCTGGTTGTAGGACACCAGATCGTTCAGGGTCATGCCGTCGTGCGCGGTCACAAAATTGATGCCGGCAGTGGGTTTCCGTCCGTTATGCCGGAACACATCGCTGGATCCGGCAAGCCGCTCCGCGAATTCCCCAATCTTCCCGGCGTCGCCGCGCCAGAACGCGCGCGTGGCGTCTCGATAGCGGTCGTTCCACTCGGACCAACCCAAGGGAAAGCGGCCGAGCTGGTAGCCGCCCATACCCACATCCCACGGCTCGGCGATCAATTTCACGTAGTCCAGTGCGGGTTCGGCGCGCAGCGCTTTGAGAAGCGCCGCTTGTGCATTGAATCCGCCGGCTTCGCGGCCCAGCACCGTTGCCAGATCGAAGCGAAAACCATCGACGTGCATCTCCTCGACCCAGTACTTCAAGCAATCGACAATGAGCGCGCGCACCCGCGGATGCTCGCAGTTGACCGTGTTGCCGGTGCCGGTGAGATTCTCGTAAAGGCGCAAATCCGCCGGGTTCAGACGGTAATACACCGAGTTGTCGATGCCCCGCAAGGATAGCAGCGGTCCGGACTCATTGCCCTCGGCGGTATGATTGAAAACCACGTCCAGGATCACTTCGATTCCCGCGGAATGCAGCGCTCTGACCATGGTCTTGAATTCGGCCACCGCATCGCTCACGGCATATTCATTTGCCGGCGCAAACCACGCGACCGAGTTGTAGCCCCAGTAGTTGGTCAACTTTCGGTCGCGCAAGAATGGTTCGCTGACAAACGCCTGACAGGGCAGCAATTCAACTGCCGTCACACCGATGGATTTCAAGTGCTCGATGACCGGCGCCACCGACAGCCCCAGGTACTTGCCGCGCCATTTCTCCGGCACGGCAGGATGCAGGCGCGTAAATCCCTTCACGTGCAGCTCGTAGATGATGGAATCACGCCACGGAATTGTCGGCGGTCGATCGCCCGCCCAATGAAACGCGTGGTCTATGACGCGCGAACGCAGCGGCAGCCGCGCCGACAGCTCGCGCGCATAGGGGTCGATCAACGGCACCGTGGCGTCGAAGCGATGACCATTTTGCGGGTCGTCGGGGCCGTGCACGCAAAAGGCGTAGTGCGTTCCGGGGCCTGCGCGTCGCGGCGACAGCAGCCCATGCCAAACATCCCCGGTGCGCGCGGGTAAATCGTAGCGGGCGATTTCGGCATCGCTTTGCGCGTCAAAGAGACATACCTCGACGCGGGTGGCATGGCTCGAGGACAGGGCGAAATTGACGCCGAGGTTGTTCCACGTCGCCCCCAGAGGCCGCGGCGAACCTGCTTGAATGGCTTTCAAATCACCGGCTTGACCGACCAAATGCGGTCCGCATATTCGCGAATACTTCGGTCGCTGGAAAAGTAGCCCATATTCAAGCAATTGATCACAGCCTTGTGGCTCCACTGATCTTCCAGTGCGTACAGCGCATCCACCCGATCTTGCGCCTGCGCATAGGCGGCATAGTCCGCCAGCACCAGGTAGGGATCGGCGTCGCTCAGCAGGCGCTCAATGACCTGTTTGGCATCGTCGGGGCGTCCTGGTGAAAAAAATCCCGAGGCGATGAGATCCAACGTGCTTTGCAGTTCCGGGTTCGCCTCGATCTCGCCCCGGGGGCGGTAGCCGGCCGCGCGCCGCGCCGCGACTTCCTCGGCCGTGAGGCCGAAAATGAATATGTTCTCGGCACCCACGTGATCGCGAATCTCGATATTGGCGCCGTCCAGCGTCCCGATGGTCAGCGCTCCATTGAGCGCGAGCTTCATATTACCCGTACCCGATGCTTCCATGCCTGCGGTGGAAATCTGCTGCGAAAGGTCCGCCGCAGGCATGATTTTTTGCGCCAGCGATACGTCATAGTCGGGCAGAAAAGCCACGCGCAGCTTGTCGCGCGCCAGAATGTCCGCATCGATGGTGCGCGCCACGTTGTTGATGAGTTTGATGATGGCCTTCGCCATCGCATATCCCGGCGCCGCCTTGCCGGCAAAGATCACGGCGCGCGGCACGGTCTCGGCATTCGGGTTTTCACGAATTTTCCGGTAGCGGGTTACCACGTACAGCAGGTTCAGCAATTGGCGCTTGTATTCGTGGATTCTCTTCACTTGCACGTCGAACAGGAAATGGGCGCCGATTTCCACGCCGGTGCGGCGCATGACCTCATCGGCAAGCCTCTGCTTGTTGGTGTGCTTGATGCCGCGGAATTGGCGGCGAAACTCCGCATCATCCGCGGCCCCGGTCAGCCGCCCGAGCTCTTCAAGATCGTTCTCCCATGACCGCCCGAGATGCTGCGTCAACAATGCAGACAGTCCCGGATTCGATTGTTTGAGCCAGCGGCGTACGGCGATTCCGTTGGTCACATTGATGAACCGCTCGGGATACATCTGCGCAAACCCGCTGAAGACATGCTTGCGCATGAGATCGGAATGCAGCTGCGCGACGCCGTTGATTTTATGGCAGCCGACGATGGCCAGGTGCGCCATGCGCACGCGCCGATCGGCGCCGTCATCGATGATGGACATTGTGCGCAGACGCTCCTGATCAGCGGGATACGTCGACTCCACGACGCGCAGAAAATCTTGATTGATCAAGTAGATGATTTCCAAATGGCGCGGCAGCAGGCGCTCGAGCATCGACACCGGCCATGATTCGAGCGCTTCCGGCAACAAGGTATGATTCGTGTACGAGAACACCCCTTTGGTGATCTGCCAGCTTTCCGCCCAGGACAACGCCTGCTCGTCGACCAGCAGCCGCATCAATTCCGGAATCGCCACGGCCGGGTGGGTATCGTTGAGTTGAATGGCGATCGAGTCGGGCAGGGACGCGAGCGATCGACCCTCGCTCAAGTGGGTACCCAAAATATCCTGCAGGCTGGCGCTCACGAAAAAATATTGTTGCTTGAGCCGAAGCTCCTTGCCCTGCGGCGTCGAATCGTCCGGATACAGGACGCGCGACAGATTTTTCGCCTCCAGCTGATCTTGCACGGCTGCGGCATAGTCGCCGGCGTTGAAGGCATCTATCTTGAAAGGCGTGATCGCGCGTCCCGACCAAAGTCTCAGGTGATTGACGGTTGGGCCGCCGTTGCCGGGAATCAATTGATCGAATCCGACGGCGTAGATGTCATTCGTGTCCACCCAACGGTGCGCGTCGCTCACGGGCGCGCCCGCCGGCGCCTCGCTGCGGCCGCCGAATCGCACCGTATAGCGCACATTGCTGATCGGCGCCTCCCACACATTGCGCAGACGCAGCCAGCTGCTGGCGACCTCGCGCTGCCCGCCGTCCGTGCCGATGACCTGCGTGAATATTCCATAGTCGTAGCGGATGCCGTAACCGACCGCCGGATAATGCAGCGTCGCCATGGAATCCAAGAAGCACGCCGCCAGACGGCCCAAGCCGCCATTGCCGAGACCCGGATCGACTTCCTGGGCAGCGACGTCCTCGAGCTCAAAGCCCATGCTCTTCAGAACAGTGCGTGCTTCGTGCACCAAATCCCCGTCGAGGCTGGACAATGCGTTGATCAGCGATCCGCCCGGCAAATATTCGACGGAGAAGTAGCACACTCGCTTGACATGTGCGTTCGAGACGCGCCGTTGGGTTGCGAGCCAGCGCAACGTGAGTTCTTCGCGCACGGCAAGCGACAGCGCGTCAAAAATATCCCGCGGCGTTGCCGAGTCCGGATTTTTGCCGAGAGTTCTGGTGAGCCGGTCCAGCAGCGCCGCTTGCAGCGTGCCCGGCTGCAGGGCGGCGTTTTGCCGGGTCGCGAATTGGGTATCAATAGAGTCCATGTTAGGAGTTATTATAGGGTTGTTAAGCAGACTACGCGGGCAAACCTCACAATGCGGTATTCGGATTGAAAAGCACCTCCTTGGCCGTGGGCGTCGACGTCGGTGGCTCCTCCATAAAATGCGCACTCATTGATCTCAATACCGGTGCATTCGCGGGCGAGCGATTCTCAACACCGACGCCGGCACAAGACTCCACTGACGCCTTGCTGCATGCGCTGAAGTCCGTGGTGTCGAATATCCCGGGCGACCACGCGGTGGGCCTGGCATTTCCCAGCGTCATACGCAGCGGCGTCGTGCGAACCGCGGCCAATCTCAACAAGGCATGGATCGGACAACCCCTGGCGGAACTCGCCGGCAAGCAGCTGGGACGCCCCGTGATCGCCATCAACGACGCGGACGCAGCCGGACTTGCCGAGTTGCGCTACGGCGCGGCGCGCGATGTTGCCGGCACGGTTTTATTGCTGACGTTGGGCACCGGGATCGGCAGCGCACTCTTTGTCGACGGGCGGTTGGTGCCGAATACCGAGTTCGGCCACCTCCAGGTCGCGGGGCGCGAGGCAGAGAAGCGCGCCTCCGGGCGCGCCAAAACTGACGGAGACCTAAGCTGGGATGCGTGGGCGGATGAATTGAATTTAGTGCTCAATGAACTGCATGCCTTGCTGTGGCCGGACCTCATCGTTCTATGCGGAGGCATCACCGAGGAGCCCGAGAAGTTCATGCACAAACTGCACTGCGAGGCGCGGCTATGCGTCGGAACATTGCGCGCGGACGCCGGCATCGTGGGCGCGGCATTCGCCACGACGGTTTCCGCCACACGCGGTTAGCGCGAGCAGTCGGCGCCGCCGCGGCGTTGCTCATGCTCGGCGCATGTGCGACGACTTCGCACGACATCCCGCGCACCGTTGAACCGATGCATTCTCACGAAGCATCGGTCGGACAATCGCCCTCCCCCGTGCAATTGATGATCCACACGGCCGCGTCCATGATCGGCCAACCCTACCGGTTTGGCGGCGCGGCGCCCGGCGGATTTGACTGCAGCGGCTTGGTCGAGTACTCCGCCACCAGCGCCGGAATTCACGTGCCGCGCACGGCAGCGGAACAACTTCGCGTAGGGTGGCCCGTCAAGCGCACGGACTTGCAGGCCGGCGACCTCATTTTCATGCACCTGGCCGGCAAAGAGCTGCATGTGGGCATCGCGCTCGACAGTCAGCTCTTTGTGCATGCGCCTTCCAGCGGTGGTTACGTGCGCGTCGACTCGCTCATCGCCCCGCCCTATGCGAAAGGCTTCATCGGCGCACGGCGCGTAGTATCATTTGCCGCCCCACCCTAAGGACATCTGTATGAAGCTTTATTACTTCGCTGGTGCGTGCGCGCTATCGCCGCATATTACCGCGCTCGAAGCCGGCTTGCCGGTCACCATGGTCAAGATCGACTCCAAGACCAAAAAAACGGAAACCGGCGCGGATTATCTGACCGTTAATTCGAAGGGCGCCGTGCCCGCGCTGCAATTGGATGACGGTCGGGTGCTGACCGAGGGTCCGGCCATCGTGCAATACCTCGCCGACCAGAAGCCCGAGTCCGGATTGGCGCCTCGCGCCGGGACATTCGAGCGCTACCAGCTGATGGAGATTCTGAACTACATTACTTCCGAAGTTCACAAGTCATTCTCGCCGCTGTTCAATCCCGCCAGCTCCGCGGAGATGAAGGAAACTGCTGTGACGAATTTGAGCAAGAAGTTCGACTGGCTATCGGGATTTTTGGGCAAGAAGCCCTATCTCATGGGCGATACCTTCACCGTGGCTGATGCCTATCTATTCACCGTGCTGAACTGGACGGGGCATGTGAAAATTGACCTGAGCAAATGGCCGGTGCTGACCGAGTTCAAATCCCGCGTATCGCACCGGCCGAAGGTTCAGCAGGCGATGAAAGAGGAAGGGCTGATCAAGTAGCGGCTAGCGCGAGCGATTCGGCGGGGGCTGCGGCAAACTGCAGCGCTGCCAGCCGCGCATAAAGCGGGCTATGCACCAGCAGTTCGGCATGCGTGCCGACCGCGATTTTATGGCCATAGTCCATCACGACGATGCGATCGGCTTTGAGCACCGTCGCGAGCCGATGGGCGATGATAATCGTGGTGCGGCCCTGCATGAGTTTCTCGAGCGCCTGTTGCACCAACCGCTCGGATTCTGCGTCCAATGAGCTGGTCGCCTCATCCAGCAGCAGTATGGGCGGATCCTTGAGAATAGCCCGGGCCAGCGCGATGCGTTGACGTTGACCACCGGACAGACGCGTGCCGCGCTCACCGAGGAACGTGTCATAGCCTTGCGGCAATTTGCGCAAGAATTCGTCGGCCGCGGCCGCAACGGCGGCAGCTTCGATCTGCGCGTCAGTCGCCGTCGGGCGCCCGTAGCGAATGTTCTCGCGCGCGCTGGCGCCAAACAGCACGGTGTCCTGGGGCACCAAGCCGATCTGCGAGCGAATGTCTTCCGGCCGCAAATCCGCGAGCCGCTTATCGTCGATCAGCACCCGGCCGGAATCCGGATCGTAAAAACGCAGCAGCAACTGAAAGGTCGTGCTCTTTCCCGCGCCCGAAGGCCCCACGAAGGCGATGGTCTCCCCGGGAGTCACCTCGAGGCTGAAGTTATCGAGCGCTGCGTGTTGCGGCCGCGACGGATAATGAAACGTGACATTGTCGAAGCGAATGCTGCCTTGGACCCGCGCCGGCAATTCCAGCGGGTTGTCTGGTGCACGAATGACCGGCCGCGCTTGCAGCAGCTCACTCAAGCGCTCCGTGGCGCCGGCAGCGCGCTGCACCTCGCCCCACATCTCAGACAGCGCCGCCGCCGCGGTAGAAACAAAGGCGGCGTACACCAGAAACTGCGCGAGCTGACCGCCGGTCATCGTCCCGCCGACAACCTGGCGCGCGCCCAGCCACAGAACACAGGTGATGCCCCCGAACACCAAACTTACAGCAATGGCGGTGAGCGACGCGCGCACCTTGGTGCGCCGTACTGCGGTGGCGAAACTCGCCTCCACTGCCTCGCGATAGCGTTCACTCTGCAGCTCCTCCATGGTAAAGGCCTGCACGGTTTGGATGGCATTCAGAGTTTCATCGGCGAGTCCGCTGGTATCGGCAATGCGGTCCTGCGAGGCACGCGACAAGCCGCGGACGCGTCTTCCCGTGATAATCAGCGGGGCGATGACCACCGGAATCAAGATCAGAATGACGCCCATGAGCTTGGCGCTGGTGAATCCCATCAGCACGATCGCGCCCACCAAAGTCAACGTCGACCGCAGCACGATGGACAGGTTGACGCCGGAGATGGCCTGCACCAATGTGGTGTCCGCAGTCAGGCGCGACAGCACTTCGCCCACGCGGGTCGTTTCATAAAATAGCGGGTCCATTCGCACGACGCGCCGATAAACGGCAGTGCGCAAGTCAGCGACCACCCGCTCTCCCACCCACGACACCAGATAAAAGCGCAGCGCCGCGAACACTCCGAAGATCACTGCGGCGGCAAGGAACGCGAGGAACCAGCGATTGACAATCACCGCGTCCCTGCCCGCAATGCCGTGATCGATGAGCTGCCGCAGCGCCAACGGCAGGGCCAGCTGCGCGCCGGCGGCAATGAGCAGCGCGAAGGAAGCTGCGGCCAACATCCCTATGTAGGGGCGCAAAAACGGCGCCAGCGCCAGCAGCGGATGCAGGGACTTGGCGCGGGGCCGTTCCTCGGGCGTGCTCATCCCGCCATGATCCCATAACTCCGCGTTGCGTGCCCGCAACCGGACCTACTCAAGCCTTTCCACCGGCGAGCCAATATGTTGCAATGAAGTCGACGCTATAAAATAGGGATGCATCACATGCGCAACCTCCGAGTTCATCGCCCGTTATGGATTTTTGGCTGCTTGGCGGCCCTGTGCAGTATCCCTGTGTCCGGCGCCGAGACCACGCCCGCGGAGGATACCGGCGGACCGCTGCAAGAAATTACCGTCACCGCGACCCGCCACGAGGAGAATCTCAGCAGGGTGCCGATCAGTGTCACGGCGCTG
>DATHFW010000142.1:0-2308 GCA_035317945.1 Steroidobacteraceae bacterium
TCGAACCCTTACCGCCCTTGCGGCCCCACTTGCCGCGTCCCGGCGCCGCCGCCAGCAGAGCCTGGCATTCTTCCAGCGTCAGGCTCTTGGGTTCCTTGTCCTTCGGTATTTTTGCGTTGCGCGCCTTGTCCGTGATGTACGGACCGTAGCGTCCGTTCAAAACTTGGATGCCGGCATCGGGAAAATCCAGAATCAGCCGATTGGCGTCGGCGATTTCCTTTTCGCGAATGACTTCGAGCGCGCGCTCCGGCGTGATTTCATACGGATCATCGGTTTTGAGCGAAACATACTTGGCGCCGTACTTCACGTAGGGGCCGAAACGCCCGACGTTGGTGGTGATTTCTTCACCGCTCGCGGTGCTGCCGAGTTTGCGCGGCAGCTTGAATAGCTCCATTGCCTGGGCGTGCGTGATCTGATCCATTTTTTGGCCGGGCCTCAAGCCCGCGAACCGAGGCTTGTCCTCGTCGTCCTTGGTGCCGATTTGCACAAACGGTCCAAAGCGGCCCATGCGCACGCTCATCGGTTTGCCGCTCACCGGATCCGGCCCTAAGTCCCGCGCCTGCGCCACTTCCTCGCGGCTCACGGAGGTTTCGGTGTGATTCACGAGTTCAATGAACGGCTTCCAGAATTTTTCCAGCAACGGCACCCACTCTTGCTCGCCGCTGGCGACGGCGTCCAAGGAGTCTTCCATCTTCGCGGTGAAGTCGTAGTCCACATACGTGGTGAAGTACTGAGTCAAGAACCGACTGACGATCTTGCCGATGTCGGTGGCGGTAAAGCGCCGGCTCTCGATGTCGACGTACTGGCGGTCACGCAAGGTCGAAATGATCGAGGCATAAGTCGACGGGCGGCCGATGCCGTATTCCTCCAGCGCTTTTACCAAGGACGCCTCGGAGAAGCGCGGCGGCGGCTCGGTGAAGTGCTGGCTCGGCACGACACCGACCAGCTTGACCAGGTCGCCCTCTTTCATGGGCGGCAGCACGTGATCCGAGTCATCCTGGACCGCATCATCCAGCCCTTCTTGATAGACCGATATGTAGCCGGGTTTGACCAAGGTCGAGCCGTTGGCGCGCAGTACGGTGCGCTTCGGTCCCTCGGCGCCGGCGAGCATTTCAACGGTTACGGTGTCGAAGATCGCAGGGGCCATTTGACAGGCGACAGTGCGTTTCCAAATCAGGGAATACAGCCGAAACTGATCGGACTCGAGCTTGTTCTCGATGTCCGCAGGCAGTACGTTGGCCGCGGTCGGACGAATCGCCTCGTGCGCCTCTTGCGCGTTCTTCGATTTGGTTTTAAAGATTCGCGGCTCTTCGGCCAACCCCGCCTGGCCGTAGAGCTGCACGATGACGTCGCGGATTTGCCCGATGGCTTCTTGAGCAAGATTGAGCGAATCGGTGCGCATGTAGGTGATCAGGCCCACCTGGCCTTCGCCGATGTCGACGCCCTCGTAGAGTTGCTGCGCGACGCGCATGGTTTTTTGCGCGCTGAAGCCCAATTTGCGCGCCGCCTCTTGCTGCAAGGTCGAGGTCGTGAACGGCGGTGCGGGATTGCGCTTGCGTTGCTTGCGGTCCACCGTCAATACGGTGAGTTCACCCTCGGCCGCTTCATTGAGCGCGCGTTCGACATCGCGGGCTTGGGTCTCGTTGGTGAAGCTGAATTGCTCGACCTTTGCGCCCTGAAACTCCACCAGCTTGCCCGGAAACTTCTGTTCCGAGTGCTCCAATTCGGCGTCGATGCTCCAGTACTCGCGCGCCACGAACGCGGCGATTTCATCCTCGCGCTCGCAGATCATGCGCAGCGCCGGACTCTGCACGCGCCCCGCGGACAGACCGGGCCGAACTTTCTTCCACAACAGCGGCGATAAATTGAACCCCACCAAAAAATCCAGGGCGCGCCGCGCCTGCTGCGCATTCACCAGATCCACGGACAGTTCGCGCGGACTGGCCATCGCTTCGCGCACCGAGTTCTTGGTGATTTCGTAGAAAACGACCCGGCTGACTTCCTTGCCTTGGAGTTCGCCCTGGGCTTTCAAGAGCTCGTACAGATGCCAGGAGATGGCTTCGCCCTCGCGATCGGGGTCGGTCGCCAGAAACAGCGACTTGGCTTTCTTGAGCGCCCGCGAGATGGCGTCGACGTGTTTCTGATTGCGCTCGACCACCTGATACTTCATGGCGAAGTGGTGATCCGGATCGACCGCGCCTTCCTTGGGCACGAGGTCGCGCACGTGACCGTAAGAGGCAAGCACCTCGAAGTCCTTGCCGAGGTATTTCTTGATGGTCTTCGCCTTGGCAGGCGATTCCACGATAAC
>DATHFW010000143.1:0-3832 GCA_035317945.1 Steroidobacteraceae bacterium
CACCCACGATGCCGACCAAATATAGGTTAAATTGCCGCAATTGGAAATGTGAAGTGTGCAATCCTCATCGCGCCAATTTAACCTATATTTGGTCGGCATCGTGGGTGCATGCGGGGTAAGATAGCGGCCGTGTTGAAGTCCAACCCCTTGAAAATGCGAACCTTCCTTGCATCCGTAATCTTGACGCTTGCTACGCTGAGCGGGATGGCTGCGCGCAGTTTGGCGGCAGCACCGCCCGAGGCGACGCCGCTCGAGTCCTCCGCGGTCCCGGCGGACTATCGCATCGGTCCCGGCGATACCCTGAAGGTGTATGTGTTTCAGAACGATGAACTGTCCGTGACTGTGCCCGTGCGTCCGGACGGAAAGATTTCAACGCCGCTGGTGGAGGACATGGTCGCGGTCGGCAAAACGCCCTCAAACCTGGCGCGCGACATCGAAAAGTCGCTGGGCGAATATGTCAAGGCGCCCAAGGTCAACGTGGTCGTCATGATTGCGGTGAGCGTCTATAGCCAGGTGAAAGTGATTGGTCAGGTGAAAACCCCACAGGCGCTGCCTTATCGTGATGGAATGACCATTCTCGATGCGGTGCTCGCGGTGGGCGGTTTGGGCCAATTCGCCGCCGGCAACCGTGCGCATGTGGTGCGTACCGAAAACGGTAAACAAACGGAAATCAAGGTGAAACTCGATGCCTTGGTCAACAACGGCGACATGAAGCAGAATTTACTGCTCAAGCCCGGCGACGTTCTGGTCGTTCCGGAAACGCGCTTCTGATGCCGCGGGCCGACTCATGACGCCGGCACTCGATCACGTCTTTGATGAAGTTCGCGGCGCGTGGCGCTTTCGCTGGGCCGCCTTGGTTGTCTCCTTGGCGGTGGCAGTCGCAGGTTGGGCGGTCGTCTTTGCACTGCCTGACCGTTACGCCGCGGACGCGCGGGTATTCGTCGATACGCGAACGGCATTGAAACCCGCATTGCAAGGCTTGACGACGGATCAGAACGTCGACGCCCAAATCAACTATGTGCGCCAATCCTTGCTCGAAGGACCGCAGCTGGAGAAGATTGCGCGGGAAACGGGCGTATTGCCGGACACGACGACGGACCCGCGCGAACGCGGCAAGGTCCTCGACCGATTCAGCGACCGCATCGCCCTGACGGTGACGAACGCCGGCAATCAAGGCGATGAGCGCAGCACCGCAGGCACGATCTATTCCTTTCATTACGTTGACGGCAGCCGCGAGCGCAGCCTGCACGTGGTGGATACCTTGCTCAATGCGTTCGTGGAGCAAACCCTGGGGGGCAAGCGCGAGGGTTCCGTGAACGCGCAAAAATTTCTCGAAACGCAGATCAAGGACTATGAGCAGCGATTGAGCGGCGCCGAGGACAAGCTGGCGGCGTTCAAAAAGAAAAATGTCGGCTTGATGCCGAGCGACCAGGGCGGCTATTTCGCACAGCTGCAAAAAGAGGTGGATGCGGCCAAGAAGGCCGAGACGGATTTGTCCATCGCCATGAGCCGGCGCGAAGAACTGGCAAAGCAGTTGCGCAGCGATTCGGTGGTGTCGACGACGGGCAGTTCGGCGACTTCCGGCGGCCGAGGACAAGGCGGGGGCAGCGACACACTCAGCCGTATCCAAGAGACGCAGGCGAAGCTCGACGAACTGCGTCTCAAGTACACCGACAAGCACCCGGACGTCATCGCAACGCGTGCAACCCTCGATGAACTTAAAAAGCGCCGCGTCACGGAATTGGACAGCCTGCGTCGGGGTGATGCGGGCGCCGTCGCCACCAGCGGCGCCGGCAACAATCCGGTCTATCAAAGCATGCAGCTCGAACTGAACAAGGTGGACGTCGAAATCGCGGCGTTGCGCCGGGAGTTTGCCCAGCATCAAGGCAGCGTTGCGGAGCTGCGCCAAAGGCTCAACAGCGCCCCGCAAGTCGAAGCGGAATTTCAGCAGCTCAACCGCGACTACGACGTGAACAAGGCCCAATACACCGCACTGCTCGAGAGCTATCAAAAGGCGCGGTTGGGCGAACGGGCAGATAATGCAGGCTCGGTTCGCTTCGAAGTGGCGCTGCCGCCCACCTCGCCGGTCACACCCGTATGGCCAAAACGCACCGTCTGGCTTGCTGAAATTTGGCTCGCTTCCCTCGCAGTGGGCGCCGGCATCGCCTATGGGCTGCACACGTTGAGGCCCATCGTGAGTTCAGCGCGCGCCATCAATGCATTGACCAGTTTCCCGGTACTCGGTGTGGTGAGTACCGCGTTTCCGCGGCGCGAGCGCAGGGAATTTTGGCGCCATTTAGTGAGTTTCTCGGCGGCGACCTCATGCCTGCTGGCGTTGTTCGTGATCGTTTTGCTGCTGAACTGGTCGGGCGCAAGACTGAGCGTGGCGGCGATTCAGACGCTGGTGAAGACATGAGTTTGGTCGAACAGGCCATTGCCCGTCTGAGAAAGCAGCAGGGCGCCGCGAAAATCGGGTCATCTGAGAGCACGAGCAGGTCACTCGCGCGCTTCGCCGTCATTGAACCGGAAGACCCGGCCGCGCTCGCGAAGCGTCTACCGGTGGATCTGAACGGATTGCGCGCTTCCGGCTATTTGCCGGATAAAGAAAAGGAGCGGCAGTTCACCGATCAGTATCGCCGAATCAAGCGCCCCCTCATCGACAAGGCCCTGTCCGGCGACGCTGCCGCCGGTGAGCCGCGAATCATCATGGTCGCCAGTGCCGTGCCTGGCGATGGCAAGACCTTCACCAGCATCAATCTCGCCTTGAGCATGGCGCTCGAGCGAGACATATCCGTTTTGCTCGTGGATTCGGACGTGTCGAAGCAGCACATCACCGGGATATTCGGCCTGCGCGACAAAAAAGGTCTATTGGACGCGCTGGTGGACGAGAGCTTGGAGGCGGAGTCGCTGGTCATCCCGACCAACGTACGGGGCCTGTCGATCCTGCCTGCCGGCAAGCACGTGGAAGGCACGGCGGAACTCATCAGCAGCAACCGGATGCGCCAGATCGCGGCGAGTTTGTGCGCGCGCAATCCGCGCCGGATTTTGTTGTTGGATTCGCCGCCCCTACTGATTACCAGTGAGGGTCCTGCGATCGTCAAGATGGCCGGCCAAGTGGTTCTCGTGGTGCGTGCCGGTGTGACGCCGCGCCATGCCGTGGAGGCTGCGATCGAACTATTCGAGCCCGGCCAGGCCGGCGGGTTGATCCTGAATCAAGTCAAGGTCGGTCTGACCGAAGGCTACTACGGCTATGGCACGTACGGTTCGTATGGGATGAATGCCGATGAGCCTTAGGCCGAACATCTGGTTCTCGATCGCGTTCACTTCGGCTCTGGGGCTGGCGTCGCCAACCCGTGCTGCGACGGTGGACTACGGCGTCGATGTGGGAATCGGCGAGACAGATAACGTCAACCTGACGCCGACGGACAAAGTCAACCAGACCATGGCGGTCACCGATATCGATTTTGCGATCAAGCAGCAGAGCCGACGGCTCGACCTGAATGCCAAGGGCGATTTCAGTTACCTGGATTATTTGCAGAACGCGTACGGCGCGCAACTCGTCGGGCGCTTCGATGGTCAGGCGCAACTGGCCTTGATACCCGAGCGCTTGACCTGGACATTTCAGGATAGCTTTGGACAAGCACAGATCGATCCGTTTACCGCGGTGACGCCGACCAATCAGGAACACGTCAATTACGCCAGTACGGGTCCCAATCTGTTCTTGCGGCTGGGGCCGCTCGGATTTATCGACGTGACGGCGCGATATGCTCGAACCGACTACGAGACAAGCCCATTTGACAGCAATCGCTTTTCTGCAAGTTTGGCCGTCGGG
>DATHFW010000144.1:0-13525 GCA_035317945.1 Steroidobacteraceae bacterium
GAAAACTGCGGTGCGGCCGATTCCGCAACCCGGCGAAGGCGAAGTGCTGGTCCGTGTCGAGGCCGCCGGCGTCAACCGGCCCGACGTCATGCAGCGCCAGGGCCGCTACCCGCCGCCGCCCGGGGCCTCAGACCTGCCCGGTATGGAGATTGCCGGAGAAATCGTCGCGTTGGGTGCGAAGGTTTCAGGCCTGTCGGTCGGCGATAAAATTACTTCGCTGCTGCCTGGAGGCGGCTACGCAGCTTATGCCGTCGCCGCAGCTCCTTTGTGCATGCCCATCCCCACGGGCTTGAGCATGGTGGAGGCGGCCGCCATACCCGAAACTTATCTGACCGTGTGGACCAATCTGTTCGAGCGCGGCGGTTGCAAGTCAGGGGATATCGTTCTGATTCACGGCGGCACCAGCGGCATCGGCACCACCGCCATCCAACTGGCCAAGGCCTGGGGCGCGCGCGTTTATGCCACGGCAGGTACGGAGAAGAAAGCGCGTGCCTGCGAGGCTTTGGGCGCCGTCCGCGGCATCGACTACAAAACCGAGGATTTCGTCGAAGTCATGCGCGCGGAAACCAAGGGTCAGGGCGTCGACATCACGCTGGACATGGTTGCCGGCAGCTACGTGCAGCGCAACCTGGACATCGCCGCGGTGGAAGGCCGGATCGTGACCATCTCGCTGCTCGGCGGCTCGCGCGCGGAAATCAACATGGGCATGGTGTTGATGAAACGGCTGACGCTGACCGGTTCGACCTTGAGATCGCGAACGGTCGCGCAGAAAGCAGCGGTTGCCGATGCCGTTCGCAAAAACGTTTGGCCGCTGCTGGCCGCAGGAAAAGTTCGCCCGGTTATCTTCGCGACGTTTCCGCTGGCCGAGGCGGGCGAAGCGCATCGGCTCATGGAAACCTCGAATCATATCGGCAAGATCGTGCTCACCCTTGATGCCGTATGAGATGTCAGGTGCCGAGAATGGTGCCGAGACATAGCCCGGATTCAGCGCAAAATTGCGGCGCCGGCAGCTTCTTGCCGCCGTCGTAGCGCAGCTTGAACACTTCGATCTGACCGCCCTGGGTCGAGATGCTGAGGCTTTGCTCGCCGATGGACGTGATCGCGCCGATCCTGCCCTTGACCTGCGAGAATGCACGCGCGGAATGCTTGCGCGCGTCATACAACTGCAGCCGTTTCTGATTGAACAAGGTCCAGGCGCCCGGCGCCGGATCACAGCCACGAATCAAGTTGTAGACCTGATCCACATGGGTGTGCCAATCGATCCGCGCTTCCGGGTCGCGGCACCAGCCTTCGTAGCTCGCACAAGACTCGTCTTGTGCGATGGCCTGCGCGCGCCCGCTCACGACCAAGTCCGCCGCCTCGATCAAGGCCGCGACGCCCATCGGAAACAGCCGGCCGAAGTACACCTTGCCGACCGTCTCATCGGGGCCGATCGGCGTTTCTTTTTGCAAGATGACCGGACCTTCGTCAAGGCCATCGACGGGCCGAAATATGCTCAAGCCGGTGCGCGTGTCGCCCAAGATGATCGGCCAATTGATGGCGCTCGGTCCTCGATAACGCGGCAGCAAAGAGGGGTGAAATTGAATCGTCCCGTGACGCGGGATGGTTGCGAAGTCCTGCGGCACGAACTGCAGCACATAGGCCATGATGGCGATATCGACACTCAAGGATCGCAATGCCTGGCGGGCCTCCTCGACTCTTAAGGATGGCATCGCGAAGACCGGGACGCCGGCTTGCTCAGCCGCTTCCCGCAGCACGTCGGCAGCTTTGCCGGGTTTCTCAGGGGCACAAAAAACGCCTGCGACGCTGTCCCCCCGCTCGAGGAATGCAGCTAAGGCGGCTTTGCCGAAGTCCTTTTGACCCAAAATGGCAATGCGCATCGTTCCCTCCTGATATCTCATATATCATCAGTGTGACGTAGGCGTACAATATCTTGGGATACCTTTTTTAGGACGCCTGCAGAGCTAAGGATACCCGGTATTTTGGTTTTCATCGATGGGCGCCGGGCGGCGCCAGATCTCGCATGATCGATGCACAATCACAGGAGATAGCAGTGGCAGGTCGAAACTTTCTGTTTGTTCCGGGCCCGACCAACGTCCCGGATCGAGTGTTGCGAGCCATGTCCGTGGCTTCGGAAGACCACCGGTCCCCGGATTTCCCGGCCCTCACCCGCGCGTGCCTCGATGGCCTCAAGCCGGTATTCAAAACCACGACGGGACACCCCATCCTGTTTCCATCCTCGGGCACGGGGTGCTGGGAGGCAGCCCTCACCAACTGCCTCGACCCGGGCGCCAAAGTACTCATCGCGCGTTTCGGCCAGTTCAGTCACCTGTGGGCGGACATGTGCGTACGGCTTGGCTTCGAGGTCGAATTGCTGGAAACACCGTGGGGAGAAGGCGCACCGGTCGATCAATATTTGGCGGCGCTGGAATCCGACCGCCAGCACAAGATCAAGGCCGTGCTCGTCTGTCAGAACGAGACCGCCACCGGCGTAACCAGCGATGTCGCCGCCGTTCGCCGCGCCATGGACAGCGTCAAACATCCTGCACTGCTGTTCGTCGATTCGGTGAGCGCTCTGGCAAGCATCGATTTTCGAATGGATGAGTGGAGCGTCGATATTTGCATCAGCGGTTCGCAGAAGGGCTTGATGTTACCCGCGGGCTTAGGGCTGACATGCATCAGCCAGAAAGCACTCGAGGCTTCCAAGCGCGCCACGTCGCGACGCTGCTATTTCGATTATGGCGATATGGTCTCCGCCAATGCTTCAGGGTATTTCCCCTATACGCCTTCGTTTCAAATGATGTGTGCGTTGCGCGAAGCCTTGAAGATGCTGGCCGAGGAAGGCTTGGAAAATGTATTCCGCCGGCACAGCTACCTGGCGGGCGGCACACGCGCCGCCGTCATGCAAGGATGGAAGCTGAATCTCTGCGCTACGGCGCCCAAGTGGTACTCGGATACCGTCACCGCCGTGATGGTGCCGGCCGGCATCGATGCGGCCGCCGTCATCGCGCGCGCCTACAAGCGCTACAATTTGTCGCTCGGCGCGGGCCTTTCGAAAGTGGCCGGCAAGCTGTTCCGCATCGGTCATTTGGGCGATCTCAATGAAATCATGCTGCTCGGCGCGATCGCCGGATCTGAAATGGCCATGCTCGATGCCGGGATCAATGTCGAGCCCGGCAGCGGCGTGGCCGCGGCCCAATCCTATTGGCGACAGCATTGACTAAGCGCGTGGTGTTTCTGGATCGCGCGTCGCTCAAGGCGAAGGTGCGCAGCTTCGCTTTTCCGGCTGCATACAGCGAACACCAAAAAACCGACGTCAGTGAAATCGTGCCGCGTTTGGCCGGCGCCGACGTTGCGATCATCAACAAAGTACCGATGCGCGCGGACACGTTGCAGCAATTGCCGCAGCTCAAGATGATTGCCGTGGCGGCCACCGGCTATGACGTCGTCGACATCCCTTATTGCAAGGAACACGGAATCGCCGTCGCCAACATTCGCAATTATGCGGTGCATACGGTGCCTGAGCATGCGTTCGCGATGATCCTGGCGCTGAGACGCAATTTGCTGGCCTATCGGCAGGATGTCGAAGCGGGCGTGTGGAACCGGTCTGAACAGTTTTGTTTTTTCACCCACGACATCGGGGATTTGCACGGCGCAACGCTCGGCATCATCGGCGAAGGCGCTATAGGCCAGGGAACCGCCGCGATAGGACGTGCCTTCGGCATGCGCGTACTGTTTGCCGATCACCCCCCGCCTAAAATGGAAGGCGTGGCCTTTACACCGCACGATGAGGTGCTGGCGCAATCCGACGTCATTTCCCTGCACTGCCCGCTTCTGCCCGCGACGCGCAACCTGATCGACATCAACGCGTTGCGCAAGATGAAGCGCAATGCACTGCTCATCAACACGGCGCGCGGCGGACTGGTTGACGAAGCTGCGTTGATTCAGGCTCTTGATGAAGGATTGATCGCCGGCGCCGGCTTCGATGTGCTGACCGTCGAGCCGCCCAAGGACGGCAACCCCCTGCTCGACCTGCGCCGCCCCAATTTCATCCTGACGCCGCATGTGGCGTGGGCGTCCGATGGCGCCATGCAATTTCTCGCCGACCAGCTCATCGACAACATTGACGCATGGGCGTCAGGCAGGCCGCAGCATCTCGTGACATGATAGCGGCCTCAAAATCTTGATCGGCGATGATGAAAAAGCTGCTTTACCAATTCGACACGGACACCCTGCCTTCCGTTTTTGACAACGTCGTAGGCTACGACGGCGGCGCCGATCACATTTCGGCCTATGGCGGCGTGAATGCCGAGAATGTCGGCGGTTTGGTTGAAGGCGCCATCTTTACGCGCTCGCCCAAAGACAAGAAAAGCACCGCCCTGTTCGTGGGCGGCTCCAACATGCAGCAAGGTGAAGCGGTACTCCGCGCGATTCGCGCGAAGTTTTTCGCGAAGTTTCGCGTCTCCGTGATGTTCGACTGCAATGGCTCCAATACCACGGCGGCCGCCGCGGTGGCGTGGCTGGCCCACGGGCGCGCCCTCGCCGGCAAACGTGCCGTGGTGCTTGCGGGATCCGGCCCCGTAGGCCAACGTGCTGCCGTTTTGCTCGCTCGCGAAGGCGCCGACGTCGCCGTTACCGGCCGCAAGCGCGCCGGCATACAAGCGGCGTGCGATGCCATCAAAGACCGCTTTGGAATCGATGTCGAGGCCATCGAGGCCCCGACCAACGCCGATCGAGCCGCCGCCATTCAAGGCGCGCACATCGTGCTCGCGACCGGCGCGTCCGGCGTAACACTGTTGGACGCGAAGCAGTGGCAAGAGAACTCTTCGTTGGAACTGATTGCGGATGCCAATGCCTCGCCCCCGGCAGGCATCGAAGGCGTCGGCTTGAGCGATCGCGCCGCGAGCAGCCACGGCAAGATTCTATTCGGACCCTTGGGCTTCGGCGCGCTGAAGCTTGCCCTGCACCGTGCCTGCATCGCGCGTCTGTTCGAGCAAAACGATTTGGTATTGGATGCTGAAGAGATTTACGCCATAGCGAAAGGGATGGTTGGATCATGATCACGCAGCGTCCTCTCGAGACTTTTCTCGATGAACTGGCCAGCGGCGCCCCGACACCGGGCGGCGGCAGCGCCGCGGCCATCATGGGCGCCATGGGTGCGGCGCTCATCTCCATGGTGTGCAACGTCACCATCGGTAAGAAGGGTCACGAGGCCGTCGAAGCCGAAATGAAAGCCGTGCGCGACGAATCGGAAAAATTGCGGTTGCGTTTGACTTCCATGGTCGCCGAGGACGTCGCTGCCTTCGATGCACTCATGGCCGCATACCGGCTGCCAAAGGCCGCCGAGGAAGAGAAGTCCCGGCGCGCCGCAGCCATTCAATCCAGCCTGCTTGCTGCGACCGAGACGCCGCTGGCTTGCGCGCGCGCCTGCGCACAAGTCGTCGCTCTGTCGAAGCGTGCCGGCGAGAAAGGCTATGCCGGCGTCATCAGCGATGCCGGCGTGGGCGTGCTGGCGGCCAACACCGCCCTGCGCAGCGCCGCGCTCAATGTCTACATCAACGTGCCGTCGCTGAAGGACCGCGCCTTTGCGGACGCCGCGACGGCCGAAATAGAACAGCTGCTCGACACTTGCGCGCGCGAGAGCGAAATGGTGTTTGAGCTGGTGCGCAGCCGGCTGGGTTAACCGGCGCTTGGCTTAACGGGGTACTCCGCGCATCCGACCGGGTGCCCGGACCCATCTCTACCAACTGAAGGAACTGTAAAGCGGCTACTGAGGTCCCTGTTGACATCCTTTTATTGAGTTGGTACCTTTTTACTACAAGGTAGCTTTATTCAAATGACGGCCGATCCAAAATTCAATCCGATTCGCAAGGGTCTGCTGGAATTCCTCATCCTGCAGATCATCTCGGCGGACAAGGTGTACGTGGCCGACATGATGAAGCGCTTGCAGGAAACGGACTTCGCAACGCAAGAAGGCACGCTGTATCCCCTGCTGAGCAAGATGCGCCGCGAAGAGTTCGTCGACTATGAATGGCAGGAGTCGGACTCGGGGCCGCCTCGCAAGTACTACAAGCTGACCGCCAAGGGAAAATCGCAATTGGCAGAGTTCAAGGACTATTGGGCTTACCTCAACACAACAATCAACCAATTGGGTCGCTGACCATGAACACCGTCATCATCATCAATCTCAACGGTAACGCCTTCCATCTCGAGGAGCCGGGTTTTCAAAGCCTGCGGGCCTATTTGGAGCGGGCACAGGCGCAGCTCAAGGACAATCCGGACAAGACTGAGATCATGGCCGACCTGGAGCAGGCGATTGCGGACAAGTGCGCCCACTTTCTGCGGCCGCACAAGAACGTGTTGACTGCGGCAGAAATCAACGAAGTCTTGAAGGAAATGGGGCCGGTGCAAACGGACGGTGACGCCCCCAGCGGCGCGACCGCCGGCGAGCAACCGCAGGCCGGAACGAGGAGCGCCGCCGGCTCTGCGCCCAAGCGGCTCTATCAAATTCGGCAAGGCGCCATGCTCAGCGGTGTTTGCACGGGACTCGCCGCGTATTTCAACATCGACGTGACCATCGTGCGAATTGTGTTCGCCGTATTGACGGTGCTGACGGGCGGCCTTTGGATATTGGTCTACATCGTCATGATGTTGGTGGTGCCGTTTGCGCACACCGGTGAAGAACACGCCGCGGCAGCGGGTGCGCCATTCAACGCTCAGGAAGTGATCGACCAGGCCAAGAAGCATTACGCCGAATTCAAGGACAGCAAGGAATGGCGCCGCCACTGGCGGCAGCAGCGCCGCGAGTGGCGGCGCAGGTGGCACGAGGGTGCATATTGGTGGGGGCACAACCTGCAGCGCAATGTGCACCAGTTCAGCACCAGCGCCGGCTATGGCGGTCATTTGTTGGGGGCGACACTGCTGATCCCATTTATCGCCGTCTTCAATGCCCTGCTTTTTTGCCTGTGGATCGCCGCGTTCGTTTCGCTTGCCACGACCGGAGCAATCTTCGGCTGGGTCATTCCCGGCTCACTTCCGCTGTGGGCTTCCCTCCTGATCCTGTTGCTCATCTATAGCGTCATTTCACGGCCCCTGTGCGCTGCGCGACGTGCGATTTACTTCAACACCGGCAGTCATCACTATCTGTGGATCGCGGCGTGGTACGAAATCCTGTCGACCGGCGTTCTGATATTGGTTTGTTGGTTTGCCTACACCCACGTGCCGCAAGTGCACGACTTCTTTCAGCACTTTGCTCAAAACTGGTCGACGATGTGGAACAACGTCGTCGAGTCATTCCGGCACACGAGTTCTCACAAGCCGACGGACTCCTGGCCCGGCGCGAAGATTTCAGGTGCCGCTGCCGCATCGGCCAGTGCTTTCCTGGCGTTGCGAAGGTAGTGATATTCTGCTCCATCGTTCCGCAAGCGCAGCGGAGAAAGGCAGACGGACGTACTTCCACACTCTTATTCCAAGACCTGCGATACCTTTAGGGCCGCGGCGTGAGCCGATAAATGGGCCGCACGATCAACAACAGCGAGTTGCGCCATTTGAACTCAACTCAAGCGGTTGCCGGCTCTCGCTGCGCATCAGCCATGGCCACGCCGCGGCGTTCGGGACCCCACAGCACCAACAGGAGGATGACGACCACTACCGTGCCGATGACGCTGGCCATGGCAAGTCCGTAGTTGTTGCCGTACGCCTCCGCGATCGCGACTTGGATGGGCAGATTCCTCGATGCGATGAGATTGCCGAGCTGATACACAAAGCCCGGGAATGTCGCGCGAATCTCGGGCGGGGAAAGTTCGTTCAGATGCACCGGGATGATGCCCCAGGCACCCTGCACCGAGATCTGCATGAGAAACGCTCCGATCCCTAAGATCAAAGGCGTCGAACCGAAGGCCCAAAATGGAATCACGGGCAATGCCAGCACGGCCGCGATCATGATGCCGCGGCGGCGCCCAATGCGCTCGGACAACCAGCCAAAGGCGATGCCGCCGAGGATTGCGCCGATATTCATAATCGCTGTCATGGTCGCCGCGGCGTGCGTGTCGAAACCATGCTGCACCTTGAGGAACAGGTTTGCATAGGCGTCCTGCGAACCGTGGCTGAAAAAGTTGAAAGCCGTCATGAGAATGATCGCGTATAGAGCGACCTTCCAGTTGCGGCCGACCACCTCGAACAGATTGCTTTGTTCTTTCCTGATGCGCTTTTCAAGGAAGGCGGGAGACTCGTCGACGCCCATGCGGACAAAGAACACAAGAATCGCGGGCGCGACTCCGAGCAGGAACATGTAGCGCCAGCCAAGATGGTCGTAGAAGAAGTACGTCGCGATCGCGGCGACGAAGTAGCCGCTGGGATATCCCGCCTGCAAAAGTCCGGAGACGACGCCGCGGGCGCGCGTCGGGATGGTCTCAAACGTCAGGGCAGAACCAATGCCCCACTCGCCCCCCATGGCTACGCCGAATAAGAAACGCAATGCCAAAAAGGCGGTGAGCGACGGCGCAAATCCGGAAGCGCCTTCCAGAATCGAAAAAGCCAGGATGTTCCACATCAGCGTGGGCTTGCGGCCGAACCGGTCCGCGAGCCTGCCGAAGACAAAAGCCCCGATGGGACGGGCCGCCAGGGTCAAAAACGTCGCTTCCACCACGTTCTTCACGTCGGTGTGGAACGTCGTCGCAATGTCCTTGAACATGAACACCATGAGGAAAAAATCGAACGCATCCAGCGTCCAGCCGAGGTAAGCGGCGACCACAACGTTTTTTTGACTTCTTGTCCACTGCATCTTTGTTACCCCTCACTGCCTCGTCCGATCCTAACGGCCATGGGCGAAATTGTCGACATTCCTTGGGCCGCTTCCATTCTTCGGTCGTTCGCCTGAAACTTGGGGCTATTGAAAAACTCTAATAAGAATCGGCCGTCCAACGTTGCGGGGAAAGACATGCTGAATAGACCGTTGCACGAATATTCGATGCGCACGCTGGATCGCCCTGAACCGCGCGTTGAAGTGCGGCGCGCCGCCAACGGCGTCGTGTACTTGAGCAGCGGCCTGCCCTATGAGCCCGGCTTGCCCTCCCTGATCGATTATTTGGCCCGTGCCGCGCAGCTGCGTCCCAACACCACCTTTCTGGCTGAACGAGACGCCTCCAAGCAGTGGCGGCGGCTGACCTATGCTCAGGCTTGGCGCGACACTGCTGCGGTTGCCACCTGGCTCATCCGCAAAGGATTAGGACCCTGCAGTGCGCCGCTCATGATCTTGTCGGAAAACAGCATCGAGCACGCTCTGTTGATGCTGGGCGCGATGCGCGCCGGCGTCGCGGTCGTTCCGGTATCGCCCACCTATTCATTCGGCCATGACCTCGGCCGGCTCGGCTACGCATTGGAACTCACCCAACCATCCTTGGTGTATGCAGGTGACGCCGTACGCTACGCGCCTGCGCTCGAGTATATAAAGGTCAAGGCTCCGGGTACTCCGACGATCGCCGGTCCGGAATTCTCCGAGCTGCTGCAAAACGTCGACGCAGCTGCAGTCGCCGCGCGGCGTCCGGCAATCACCGACGACGCGATTGCAAAAATATTGTTGACCTCCGGATCCACCGGCCGCCCCAAAGGCGTGATCAACACCCACGGCAATATCGCCGGCTCGGTTCAAATGGTTCGCATGGTGAGCGAACCGTTCGATCCGGATCGAACCGTCACCGTTGTTGATTGGCTGCCGTGGCATCATGCCTTTGGCGGCAACGCCCAATTCAACGGCGTCCTCTCACTGGCAGGAACACTGTACATCGATACCGGCCGCCCGGTTCCGGGACTGTTCGAGGCCACCATCGCGAACTTGCGGGAAATCTCGCCCACGAGCTTTGGCTGCGTCCCCGCTGCGTTTGGCGCGCTCGCCGCCGCGTTGGAGCGCGACGCGGATCTGCGCCAAAAGTTCTTCAAGAATATGCGCGCGCTGGGGTATGGAGGCGCATTGCTGCCCCAGCCCGTTTGGGAGCGCATGCAGAGAGTGGCCGTTCAGGAGATCGGCGAGCAACTTCCCTTCGGCACGGGCTGGGGAATGACGGAAACCACTGCAACCGGCGTCGCGGTGTACTGGAACACCACCCGCACCGGCCTGCTTGGACTGCCGCAGCCCGGCGCCACGCTCAAGCTGGTCCCCACGGGAGATCGGATGGAACTTCGCATCAAGGGTGTGCATGTCATGCCGGGCTACTACAAAGCAGATGCGCTCAATGCCGCCGCCTTCGATGAAGAAGGCTACTTCAGAACCGGCGATGCTGTCCGGTGGGTTGACGCGGCACGGCCCATCGAAGGGCTGGAATTCGCGGGGCGCATTGCGGAAGACTTCAAGTTGCTGTCCGGCACATGGGTTCAAGCCAGCATCGTGCGCCGCGACCTCGTTGAGGCATTGCAGCCCTACGTCAGCGATGCCGTCATATGCGCGCCCGACCATCCCTGGCTCGGTGCGCTCGTCTGGCTGACGGTGCCCGACGATGAGCGCGCGCGTGCGGCCTTGACTAAAAAGCTCGCCGAGTTCAATCACGCCCGTCAGGGCAGCGCCGACTCGATCGCGCGGCTGCTGATATTGAAAGAGCCGCCATCGCCCGAAGCCGGCGAGATCACCGACAAGCGCTCCATCAATCAGCGTCTGGTGATGCAGCGGCGTGCGAGTGAAGTGGAACTGCTTTTCGCGAATCACATCGACGCCCGGATCATCGAGCCGGCGGGCACGAGTCAGCAATCCCCCATCAAGGCGCAGGCTGCAAGCCCGCCACTGACTTAGCGATAGCCTGCCAGTTTGCTGTGTGTGCGGGAGGCGTCGTCAAGCGAGGATCGATCCTCCGCCTTCTGCCATTTTGTCACCAGCTCGGCAAACTCGGCCGCAGGCAGCGGCTGGCTGAAGTGATAACCCTGGTACTGATCACAGCCTACGGACTGCAGAAACTTAAGCTGCTCGAGCGTTTCCACGCCTTCCGCGACCACTTTGAGCCGAAGACCGTGTGCCAGTGAGACGATTGCCTGAACGATCGACGCATCATCGGCGCGGGTGGTCAGTTCCGCGATGAAACTGCGATCGATCTTCAATTTGTCGATCGGAAAGCGACGCAAATAGCTCATGCTCGAATAGCCGGTACCAAAGTCATCGACCGATACCAGCACGCCCATGCGGCTGAGTTGCTCGAGGACGGCGGCGGAGTCTTCCGGATTGGTCATCACCGCGCTTTCGGTCAGCTCAATCTCGAGAAAGCGCGGATCGAGCTGCGATTTCTGAAGCGCATTGCGAACCACCTCGAACAGATCGCCGCGTCGAAACTGCGAGGCCGACACATTGACGGCGACGCGCAGCGGCGGTTGGCCCGCACGCTGCCAAACCGCGCATTGGCGGCAGGCTTCACGAAGCACCCACGCGCCGATCTCGTGGATCAGCCCGCACTCCTCCGCCAGCGGAATGAATTGCATCGGTTGTATGAAACCCCGCTGCGGATGGCGCCAGCGGATCAGCGCCTCGGCACTGTGAATATCTCCTGAGGCCGTGTCGACTTTGGGCTGATAGAACAGTTCGAATTGCCCGAGCATCAGTGCCTGATGCAGCTCACTCTCGAGGCTCACACGCTCCAGCGCCACCGACCTCATGCCGGGGCTAAAGCATTGATAATTGTTGCGGCCGCGCTCTTTGGCGCAATACATGGCTGCGTCGGCATGAGCGAGCACGCTTTCCGCGGAACTCCCGTCTGTCGGATAGAAGGCGATGCCGATGCTCGAGGAGACGCGCAAATCGACGCCTTCCACCTGAAAGGGCGCGCATAGCATTTCATTCGCGCGCCTGCCGATCTCCTCAGCATCGGCGCGTGCTGCTGCCGGGCTGACTACGAGCACAAACTCATCGCCGCCCACGCGTGCGACCGTATCAATACTGCGTACCAGGCCCTGGAGCCGGCGTGCGACTTCGTTGAGCACGATGTCGCCGGAGCGATGGCCAAACGAGTCATTGATCAGTTTGAAACGATCCAGATCCAGCATCAGGACCGCAAACGGCTGCGCGTCCCGATCGGCGTGCGCAATCGCTTGGGCGAGGCGATCGTCCAGCAGCACGCGATTGGGAAGTCCCGTCAGCGCATCGTGGGTCGCCAGATGACGCAGTTGCAGGTTGGCGGCTTCCAACTTTTCCGTGCGCGCGGTAATGACCTGTTCGAGGGACTCGACATGCGCTTCCAGTGCTCGCTCATGCTGCCACTTGCGCGACAAGGCGCTCGCACACTGCAGTACTTCGATCGGCTCGAACGGCTTCTTGAGGATGAGAAGCTTGTCGGAATGGCCAAGCCGCTCGAAGATATCCCTCCAGTCGTAATCTGAATGCGCCGAGCAGATCACGATCTGCACATCCGGATCCTCTGCCCACAAGCGCTCGATGGTTTCCAGGCCGTCCCAGCCGGGCGGCATCCGCATATCGACGAAGGCCATGGCGTACGGACGGCCATCGGCGCATGCACGCTTAACGCACTGCACGGCCAGCTGGCCCTGCAGGGCGAAATCGAGCGCGTAGGTAGGATGATGCGCGGGCGCCGCCGCGGCATCGCCGAACAGCAGGACTTCTGCGTCGGATGAGTTCGCATCGTCTTGGGCGGAAGAGGTGAGGATACGGCGGAAATCCTCATGGATCGCCGCGTTATCGTCAGTGATGAGAATCCGGACGTTCTCGATCCGGGTGTCTTTGGTATTCATGCGCGCCTCCTGGCGAGTTGCTCGGCGACGGCTGACAAGGGCATTCGAAGGCTGAAGCGCGCGCCGCAGCCCGGACCATTGCTGTGCCCGCTAAGCTCGCCGCCCAGCTCCTTGCGAGATTGGCGCTGGCGTGCAGGCCGAATCCGTGACCATCCTTCTTGGTGGTGAACCCGAATTCGAACAAACGCTGTAGTACAGCGGTGTCGATCCCGATTCCTGAATCCTCAACGTCGATCGCGAATGAACCCGCCATCGCGCGAATCCGCACAGTCAACATCCGCTGCCCTTGCGTTTGATCCCGCAACGCGTGGCGCGCGTTGCTCAGTACGTTGCCCAGTATTTGAATCAGTTTGTGGCGATCAAGGGTGAGCCGGGGCGCGAACTGGTAGTCTCGCATGACCGTCACATCCGTGCTGTCCGTGAAGTTGAATGCAATCGCCTGATCGACCAGTACCGCGACATCAACCTCTTCGGTGACGCCGCCCCGCCGCGCATAACTCTGTTGTGCCGCAACGATCTTGGCGATGTGCTCGACATGCACGGCGATGGCCTGCGTGTCGGCAAGCAGCGCGCGGTTCTCGGCGCACAGATTCTCTCCGAGGTTGGTCAAATAGCTCCGGACTTCGCGGCCGCGCGGGTCTTTCTCCAAGAAGTCCCCCAGCTGATCGCCCTGTTCGGTCAGCAGCTTGGCGACCCGCTGGACGTTGCCGACGCGCGAGTCACGCAGACCCGCCAGCACCAGCGTGGCGGACACGCCGAGACTGTTGAGCACATTGCCGACATTGTGCAGCACGCCGGTCGCAAC
>DATHFW010000145.1:0-3007 GCA_035317945.1 Steroidobacteraceae bacterium
GCGCCGCAAGCGTTGCTGCCGGAGGAAAGCGAGTTTCGCGGCGCTCAGCGCTTCACGCGCATCGAGGATGGCATCGCCGGCGCGGACGTGGTTATGATGCTGCGGATTCAAAAAGAACGCATGGCGCAGGCCGCCGCGCTCGATGATGCCGCGTATTTCCGGGATTTCGGGCTGACGCCGCAGCGCTTGAAATTAGCGGCGCCCAGCGTGCTGGTCATGCATCCGGGACCCATGAACCGCGGGGTTGAAATTGCATCCGAGGTCGCCGACGGTCCGCGTTCGGTCATTCGCGAGCAGGTGAACAACGGCGTCGCGGTGCGAATGGCGGTCCTGGCCGCGATCGCCGCCACGCTCACCCGGCATCGTCGGCCGCTTTAGCTGCCTCGGCGCTGTGATGATGACCGGTTGACATGACCGTATACTTCATCTGGTCAGATAGACGGAATGTCGATCTCAACATAACTGCCCGGCACGGCGGCGTTGACCGCTTCAACAAGACGTTGAACGTGGGGGCGTAGTTGCGGCCATTGCTGCATCCCAAGAACCACGACCGCGATTTTTCGGCCCGCAAGGTTCTGCTGATAGCGTAAATTCTTATCCGTGGTCAACACAACATCGAACCCGGCCCCTTCGGCGGCCGTTAATAAATCGCCATTCTTGAGCGTGGCCCATCCTTGCTGAGAGGCGGTGCTGACTTCGTGTTGATCGAGATAGGCGCGGATCGGTACAGGTGTTCCCTGATCGAAAAGGACCCGCATCTAAGCTGCATGCTCGGGCAGTCGATCGAGACTGCGAACTGCGAATTCGATAACCGCCTTCACCTGTTCTCGATCAAGGCCTTCGTACCATTGCATAATGTCGTCGATGTTGGCGCCGGCTTCGAGGTTTTCAAAGATTGCCGATACCGGCATGCGCGTGCCTTTCAAGACCCACGCGCCGCTGACTTTGCCGGGGACGCTTTCCACGGCGGGACATTGTGACCAATCGAGAGTTGCCATAGTTGCAGCCTACCTCTGTCGAGGCGTCCATACCATTTCCCCTATGGTAGCCGAAACTTCGCGACCCCGGCTTGCTCGAGAGCGCGTGCCGCGCCCAAGCACAGATCCTCGCGCCAAGGTGCGCCGATAAGCTGAACGCCCAATGGCAAACTCATTCCCGGCCACAGCGGCACCGTACACACGGGCAGTCCGATGCAAGAAATCGGCTGTGTGAGCACGCCGAGGCCTGCCTTGGTGGGAATGCTGCGGCCGCTGATCTCCATCGTCTCCTGGCCGACCAGCGGTGCAGACGCCGGGGCGGCCGCCGCGATCAACAGGTCGTAGCGTTTGAACAGTTCCAGCGCTTCGCGATACACCGCTTGGCGTACACGTTGCGCCTGCACCACCCAAGAAGAGGGAATCAAGCTTCCCGCGACCAGACGCGCGCGCGATGCCGGCCCGAAATCCCCGTACTGCTCGACCAAGCGAGGACGATGAAGCGCGCCGCTCTCGGCACCGGTAATGATGTAGGCCGCTGCGCGTGCCGCTTCAGCGCCCTTCAGTTCGGTCCAGTCCGTCGCGGATAAGGCCGCCGCCGCGAGCTGCACGGCGCGGCGGGCCATGGGATCCGCCCATTCGTGAAACCAACCCCCGAGAATGCCGATTCGAATCCCGGGCGGCAGTGCCGGCGCCGTACCGACCGACTCGACCGCACGCTGCGCGCAAGCGGGATCTTGAGGGTCGGGACCCTGCATCGCATCGTAGGCCAGCGCCAGATCCGAGACGCTCGCGCCAAAAGGCCCCACATGGTCGAAGCTGTTCACGAATGGGAAAGTGCCGCTTCGGGACAAGCGTCCATAGGTGGGTTTCAATCCGAATACTCCGCAAAGCGACGCGGGCACGCGAATCGACCCACTGGTATCCGACCCCAAAGATATCGGCACCATCCCTGCGCCGACCGCAGCTGCCGAACCACCGGATGAACCGCCCGCTCCGCGGGTACGATCGTGCGGATTGCGGGTCGTGCCGTAGTGCGGATTTTCCGTGGTGAATCCGTAGGCCAATTCCTCCATGTTGAGCGCGCCGACCAGTACCGCGCCGGCGCGCTGCATGCGCGCGACAATGGTGGCGTCTGCGGCGGCAGGTGCATTGGAGGCGTTCACCTTAGCGCCCGCCAGCGTCACCATCCCTTCGATGTCGAACAGGTTTTTCACAGCATAGGGCACGCCCGCCAGCGGCGGCAGCGGCTTACCCTGCGCTTGCAGTGCGTCGATCGCCGCGGCTTCGCGCGCTGCGCGCTCGAAGGTGGTCGCGGTAAAGCAGTTCAGATCCGGGTTGCGCGTGTGAATCAGGGCTTTGGTTTCAGCCAACACCGACGCGGCGCTACGCGCGCCTGTGCCGATTTGCCGGACGATGTCGGCAGCCGAACCGATCACGGGCGAAACACCGGCGCCGGTTCAGAAGCAAAAGGCAGCGGCCAATCGAGGACCGTCCGCGCGATGCCTTCGAGGCGCGCGAATTGCGCGGCGATTTCCGCAATTTCGGCATCTTCAAAGGTGTATCCCTGCAGCGCCAATGCCGCGCGCACGTACGCTTCGAACGGGTTGTCACTGACTTGGGTCACGGCTCCATGATGGCATATTCGCCGCTCATCCTGCCTTAAGTCCCGCTTATCACAAGTTCGTTGCGATGGTTGAACACCTCCCCCACGGGGCTGTAGCACCGTGAATTTGACCGGTTGGTTTAGTGCTCGCCCCGAAGAGTAAGCAGCCTCGAGGCAACGAGAAGAGCAGTTGCCTCGCTGCTGCTTACCCTTCCTGACGAATACTGGAACTTATCAACATCACCGACGCCGATACCAGCGGCGGGTGTTGGACTCGTCCTCTCGTACCGTGATGTTGAGCGGTCCGGCTCAAGGACTAGGGGGATGGGAAGCTTCAGGGCAACTGCTCTTCGTTGCCCTGAAGCCTCCCATCCCCCCAAGGCCATGCGCACCGGCCAAACTCACGGTGTGCCGAGGTCTAGACCAG
>DATHFW010000146.1:0-3953 GCA_035317945.1 Steroidobacteraceae bacterium
ATCGTCGCCCGCGCCCAAAGGCCGCGTGACCAGCGTCGCGGCGCGAACCGGCGTGTTGCCGATCGACTTCGGATCGTAGGAGACCACGGCGAGATTGTGCAAAGGGTGAATGAACACGACTTTGCCCGGCACTTCGACGGTTCCGGCAAAGGTGATGCGTACATCGCCCATCGCAACCGGCACGGTATTGCGATCGATCGCCACCAAGCCGCGCTGCGCGTCCACGATGACGCCGGTCCCGTGATAGTTCTTTTCGGTGACACCGGAGGTTGAATAAGGCATGTCGAAATTCACCATCACCAACGATGGCGCCAATCGATCGATGCGCACGTCGCCGGTCTTGGCAAACTGCGTGGCGGCGGATTTGGCCATGGATGGGGCGGGTCCGGTGCTGATGCTGACGCAAGGCCAGGTTCCCAAGGTGTCGTCCCGCTTGCACTCTCGCGCCGGAAACCAGCGCCTGTCCATGCGAATGACCTTGAGCTGAACCGCGCGCGGATCCTCGATGGTGACATAGCGAACCGGTACTGTTGCACCATCCGCAAGCTCGGCCAGCGCCGCGGCAAATTCGGCGAGGGTTGTGACCGGCTTGCCATTGAACGAGCTGATCAAGGCAGCGCGAGGAATGCCCGCAGCGCCAAACACATACCCAGGGTTCGCGATATACACGCCCTTGACGGGCACGTTGAAATGACGCGCCTGCTGATAGGACAGTGTGTGCACCACCGCCTCGCCGAATTCGATGAATTCATCGGGCGTGATGGCGCTCAGGGACTGCACGTCGAACTCATGCTGTATCGGTTGGCTGCCGCGCTGCACTTCGACTTTCACCCGCTGGCCGACATGATTGTCGAGCACTTCCTCGAGCGAGAAAAATTCGGGAATCGGCTTGCCGTCGACGGCCACCAGAATATCGCCGGGCGCCAAAATTCCGTCGGCGCTCGATCCTGGTTGCACGCCGTCTACCACCAGCATGCCGGTCAACTTCGGATACGCTTTGCGCATGCTCGCTTCCGTTTCGGAATTGAGGCCGAGGCGCTTCAGTTCATCATAGGGCGTGTACTTGAACACGGTTTCCAGCGTGCCGCGCGGCACAGGCTTGGCGGCACCGATGTATTTCAGCGCCCGCACGACCGCGGTCAGCGGCAGGTAGAAACTCGAGGCTGCACCCGTGGCGCCGCCTGCATTGAGCGCCACCACGCGGCCGTCGATATCGATCACCGGCGAACCGGACGAACCGCCCGAGGTGCCCGAGGCCGCCTGGAAATAAAAGGTATTGAAGTCGTTGTACTTGCCGTAACCGTATTCGGGCGCCTCGCGGTCCAGCCGCGCCAGCGTGCCGGCGAGAATCGACAGCTGTTCGCCCGCATCGTTGCCGACGACGCGTATTTCGCGGCCGATGACCGCGCCCTGCGGATACAGCGGCAGCTCAGCCGGTTGGATGAAGTGCAGTTTTGCGGGATCGTAGTGATAGATGCCGAAGTCGTGGATCGGGTCGCGGTAAATGGGATATAGCTGCACCTCTTCCCGGTTCAAGAAAATGGCTTGCGCGGTCACCGGCCCGGGGGTTACGACATGCCGATTCGTCAAGATGAGTCCGCGCTTGGCGTCGATCACAAAGCCGGTAGCCTGCGCCGTGGTGTTCCACTCGGTGTCGAAGGCACGCGTGCTGTCGATTTGAATGGTGACCACGCCGGTCGCGATTCTTTCCAGGGTCTGCGCCCAATTCGCAGGAGTGCCCGGATTACCGGCGACGGGAATGCCGGGGACGGAGGCGGCAGTGCGGGCGGCGGCCGCGGGGGCGGGAGTGGCGGACGGAGCGCTGAATGCAGGCGAGACGGACAATGCAAACAAGGACAAAAGCAGCGAAATGCGGGACATGCCGATCCTAGGAGCCTTCAATGGCCAGGTTAAATGACGATTATGCTGAAGGATCGGACAAGATCAGGAGGCAGCCGGTTCCTGTCAAGCGGTCAATCCTTTCCACATCAAATCAAGCTGCTTTGCAGCGCGCACGTCGTCCAAGCGACGGACAGGCATTGTATGCGGCGCGGAGGTGAGTTTCTCGGGATCATGGCGCATTTCCTCGCGAATAGAGGCCATCGCATCACAAAACCGGTCCAAGTCCTCTTTGGCCTCCGTCTCCGTGGGCTCGATCAGCAAGCACTCGGGTACCAGCAAGGGGAAATAGGTGGTGGGGGCGTGAAAGCCGTAGTCCAGCAAGCGCTTCGCGACATCCATCGCCGAAACGTGGTACGCCTTGTTTTCCTGCTTCAAGGTGATGATGAATTCGTGGCTGGCGCGACGCTCAGGATATGCCGCCTCGAAGCCTAGGGCCTGCAGGCGCTTCATCAAGTAATTGGCATTGAGCGCTGCGAACTCCGCGACTCGCACCATGCCCTCACGGCCCAACAGCCGCATATAGATGTAGGCGCGCAAATTCACGCCGGCGTTGCCCATGAACCCGGACAAGCGGCCGATGGACTGCGGCAGGTCGCGCTCCGTCAGCCAGCGATAACGCGCGCCATCCTTGCCGACGATGGGCAGCGGCAAAAAAGGCTTCAGGCGGGCGCTCACGCCCACTGCGCCGGAGCCAGGCCCACCGCCGCCGTGCGGGGTGGAAAAGGTCTTGTGCAAATTCATGTGAATCACGTCAAAACCCATATCGCCGGGGCGCACTTTGCCGAGAATGGCGTTCAAATTTGCCCCGTCATAGTAAAGCAGGCCGCCGGCATCGTGAACGATGCGTGCAATCTGCACGATCTTGCGTTCGAAGACTCCCAGGGTGGAAGGATTGGTGAGCATGATGCCGGCCGTTGCCGGGCTCACCGCCGCCTTCAATGCCTCGATCTCAACATCGCCGTTCGCATCGCAGGGAATTTCCTTGACGATGAAACCGCACATGGTCGCGGTGGCCGGATTGGTGCCGTGCGCCGCCTGCGGCACGATGATTTCGGTACGCGCCAGGTCATTGCGCGCGCGATGGTAGGCGCGAATCATCGCGACCCCCGCGAATTCGCCCTGCGCGCCGGCCATGGGCGTCAAGCTGACCGCCGGCATGCCCGTGATTTCCTGCAGCATCTCCTGAAGTTCGTACATGCACGCCAGAAACCCCTGCGGTTCCGGCCCCAAAGGATGTCGGCCCAGGAACTCCGGCAACATTGCGTAGGTATTGCACGCTTTGGGGTTGTACTTCATGGTGCAAGAACCCAACGGATAGAAATGCGTGTCGATGGAGAAGTTCATCTGCGACAGGCGCGTGTAGTGGCGCACCGCCTGCAGTTCGGAAACTTCAGGCAATCGAGCGGGCGTCTTGCGGCGCAGATTTGCCGGCACTTGAGCAGAGCCTGCAACCCGCGGCGGGAACTGCGTGCCGGCGCCGCGTCCCGGCTTGCTCAACTCGAATATCAACGGTTCACGCAAATTGAGTTCAGTCATGAACGAATTCTCCTTAGGCGGCCGCGCGCGATGCGCTCATCACGTCGGCCAGCGCCGCCGCATACGAGTCGATATCGACGCCGAGTTTGGTTTCGGTCGCACACACCAGCATCGCATGGCCCAATTCCGGGTAACGCTCGCTCAAATCCAGTCCGCCGAGGATTCCGCGGCGCGACAGCGCTGCGAGAACCGCCGCGGGCGGACGATCGAGCAACAATACGGCTTCGTGGAAATGCGGGGCGGTGAAAGCTCTTTTCACGCCCGGAACCTGGGCGAGAGCCGCGATCAGATCCGCCGTGCGCTGCATGCTGGCTTGTGCGACGGCTTCCAACCCTTGCGGCCCGAGAAGGCTCATGTAGATCGTGGCGGCCGTTACCATCAATCCCTGGTTGGTGCAGATATTGGAGGTCGCTTTGCTGCGGCGTATGTGCTGTTCACGCGCCTGCAGCGTCAAGCTGAATCCCGGCCGCCCTTCCACATCCACGGTGCGCCCGACGATTCGGCCCGGCATTTGG
>DATHFW010000147.1:0-13310 GCA_035317945.1 Steroidobacteraceae bacterium
GTGCCAAAGATACACACCGTTCCCGAAGGCCCAGTAGCCGGGAGTCCACAGATAATCCGGTTGCGGCGCCTCGACCCATGCGCCCGGCACCCAGTAGTAATCTTGGATGTCGTCGCCCCAAGCCCAATACCCAGGAGTCCACAGATACCCGTCTCCGGGAATCGGCGGTTGGTCATAGATCGGTAGTTCCGGCGGGGCAATATTCACGGAAACACTGATTACCTGCGCCATGGTGAGGATGGGCGCGAGGGCCAGGATGAGCGCGGGTACGATGGAGCGAATCCAGGTCTTGGAAAGCATGATTTTCTCCGAGCGAATAGGAAATCGCGTTGCCGCGGAAATATTTATAAGCGCCACTATATAGAAAGCGGCCGGGTGTCTTAATCAGCGCGCTGCGGGCGCGCCTGTAGGATATGGCTTATAGCGTGCCATTCGGGTATGCCTAATCCTTAAATATTATATGGTTGCACCCTATGACACGCGCCGCCCCTGCGATCACCCAAAACGCGGATGTTCGATTCCTTGGAAAGCTGCTGGGCGATGTGATCCGCAGCTACGGCGGCGACGCGCTGCTCGATCGAATCGAAGCCATTCGGGCGGCGTCTGTCGATCGTTACCGCGGCATCGCCAATCCGCGAGGACTCGCCGCCGGCTGGGAGAGCCTATCGCTCGATGAGACCGTGGCTTTTGTGCGCAGCTTCATGCTGTTCTCGATGCTCGCGAATCTCGCCGAGGATCGGCAAGGCGCGGCGGCCGAAAAGGACAGCACGCTGGCGTCGGCCCTGGATTTTTTGGAGGCACAGGGGGTCAAGCGGGCCGATGCCGCGGGCTTGCTCGACCGCGCGCTCATTACGCCGGTGCTGACCGCCCATCCCACCGAGGTGATGCGCAAGAGCATGCTGGATCATCGCAACCGCATTGCGGCGCTGATGGCGCAGCGAGACCTGGGTTCTCGAGAGACCACTGCCGGAGAGGTGATTGAAGAGGCGATTGCCGCACAAATTGGCTTGCTGTGGCAGACGCGTGCGCTGAGGCACGAACGGCTGTACGTTGCCGACGAAGTCGACACGGCACTGACTTATCTGAGAGATATTTTTCTGCCCGTCATGCCGGCGCTGTACGCCCGATGGGAGCGCCTGCTCGGGAAGCGTCCGACGAGTTTTCTGCGCCTCGGCAGTTGGATCGGCGGCGACCGCGACGGAAATCCGCACGTCACTGCGGATTCCCTGCGCTTGGCACTGGGCCGCGCCAGTCAGGCGCTCCTGGCCGATTATCTGGAACAGCTCAATGCGCTGGGTGCGGAGCTGTCGCTGTCGAGCGAACTCGCATCGGTCTCAGAGCCTCTCGACAAATTGGCGCAGCGGGGCGGGGATGTGAATCCTGCACGCGCCGATGAGCCGTATCGGCGTGCGATCACGGGCATGTATGCCCGCCTGGCCGCCACGTATCAAAGCCTGACCGGCCGAACACCGCCGAGGCCCGCCACCGTCGAGGCGCCGGCCTATCCTGATGCGGCGAGCCTGCGCGCGGATCTGGAAGTGCTGGAGGATTCTTTGAAGTCGAAGAGCCAGGTGCGCCTAAATGGCGGCGGTTCACTGGCGCGCCTCAATCGCGCGGTCGAGACGTTCGGCTTTCATTTGGCGACGTTGGATCTTCGTCAAAACGCCGACGTGCATGGCCGCGTTGTTGCAGAACTGCTGAAGGTGGCGGGAGTCTCGTCCGATTACCAGGCGCTCACCGAAACTGCGCGCGTCGCGCTGCTGCGGCGAGAGCTGGCCAGCGAGCGGCTGTTGGCGAGCCCGTATGCCAGCTATTCCCCGGAAACCCTGTCCGAGCTCAGCATCGTGCGCGCGGCCGCCGAGGCTCACCGGCGTTATGGCGCCGAATGCATCGCCTTCTATGTGATATCGAAGTGCGAGAGCGTGTCCGACCTGCTCGAGGTCAACATCCTTCTCAAAGAAGCCGGACTTTACCGTGGGCACGGAAACCCGTCGGCCTCGATCATGGCGGTACCGTTGTTTGAAACCATCGCCGATTTGGAGCGATCCGCCGACGTGATGCAGGCGTGGTTGGCCCTGCCTGAAACCGCGGCAATTACCCGGGCCTTCGGATTTCAAGAAGTCATGGTGGGTTATTCGGATTCGAACAAGGACGGCGGCTACCTGACCTCTGTGTGGAGCCTGCATCAAGCCACTCGCAAGCTGGCTGCGGTTTTCGAAAGCCATTCCACGGCCATGCAAGTATTCCACGGCCGCGGCGGTGCGGTCGGCCGCGGCGGCGGTTCATCGTTCGCCGCGATTCGCGCGCAGCCTCATGGCACGGTGCGCGGAAGGATCCGCATCACCGAGCAGGGGGAGATTATCGCGGCGAAGTACGGCACCTGTGAAAGCGCCGCGGCGAATCTCGACTCGATCGCGGCGGCAACCTTGCTGGCGTCGCTGGAAAATGCCGCGCTGTCGGGCGATAGCGCGCGCCGCTTTGCGTCCGCCATGGAAAATCTTTCGAATGAGGCGTTTCGCGCGTATCGCGCATTGGTGTACGAGACTGAAGGCTTCGCGGCGTTCTTCCGGCAAATGACGCCGTTGTTGGAAGTCTCCGAACTCAAAATCGGCTCCCGCCCCGCCTCTCGGACCAGCTCGCAGCGAATCGAGGATCTGCGGGCGATACCGTGGGTTTTCAGTTGGGCACAGGCCCGAGTGATGTTGCCCGGCTGGTATGGCGTGGGACAGGCGCTGCGTTCCGCCGACAGCGGCTTGCTGCGGGAAATGCTGGACGCGTGGCCGTTTTTTCGCGCCACAGTCGATAATTTGGAAATGGTGCTGTCCAAGTCGGATATGGGAATCGCGGCGCGCTATCTCACGCTGGTCGAAGATCAAGCACTGGGCGATGCGCTATTCGGCCGCATTCGCGATATGTGGTTGGCAACGCAGGACAGCCTGCTGCTGATCACCGGCCAAACACGGCTGCTTGAAAAGCACCCGGTGCTCGATGCCTCGATTCGTTTGCGGCTTCCGTACATCGAGCCGCTGAACCTGCTGCAGGTGGAATTGCTCAAGCGCCACAGAGCCGGCGAAAGTGATCCTCGCGTACGCGAAGGCATTCAGCTTTCAATTAACGCCATCGCCACCGCGCTGCGCAACAGCGGCTGAAGTGATCGCGCAACTGAGGGAATCTGAGGTGGAACGGGCGTATTCCCGGCTCGCTGCGGCGACCGACGATGCCGAGCGAATCATGACGGCTGCGCTGCTCATTCTGAAGATTTTCGATGACTTCTACGCCAGATTCTGCGAGTACGCTTATTCGGCCAAGCGCGCCTTCGAATCGAGCGACCCGCACTCCTCGATCAATATCAGCAAGGAGCGCTTGGGGCTCTACACCCGCTACATCGCGGAACACGGACCCAGGATCGGTGTCTGCTTCCCGGCCTTGTCGATCGAGTCGAGCCTGTGGGATGAGCTGGATCGCTTGTACGCGGCGATGATCGTCGATCGCTATGAGGCGGATATCGCTTTTAGCTTTGCCCACTCGGTGCGGCGCAACATCCACCGCGGGCTGTGGAAGCCGGTTGCCTATTCATTCCCACCACCCAGCAAGCTGCGCGCGCTCTCGATGGCATCGGTGCATCGGCGGCTGCCGGTGCAAGGCGGCATTGACGATGACTTGCTGTGCGCGGCGCTGCAGATACCGGATTTCTCCGTGCCTTTCAAAGATCTGAAGGGCGACGCGCGGAAGATTCGGCAACGGGTGGAGCGCTTGCTGTACGACAACCCGGACGCACTCGTTCCCGTGGCGCTGGAGGTCGTCGAGGCCGGATTTTTCCGGGATCGTAGCGCCTTCCTGGTCGCGCGCTGGGTGTTCGCGGATGAGCAAGCCGTGCCGCTCGTCGTCGCGTTCCTCAACGGCGCGCAAGGCATATACGCCGATGCGGTGATGCATCGAATCGCCGACATTCACGATTTGTTCAGTTCGACGTTGGCAAACCTGCATGTGACCACCGAGCTCTACTATCAGACCTGCGTTTTTCTATTCAGCCTGATGCCGCGACGTCCGTTGGGCGAGCATTACTCGACCATTGGCTACAATCACGTGGGCAAGGTCGCCATTCTCAACGAAATCACCGCGCATCTGCGCAACGAGAAAAGATTTCAGCGTTCGCCCGGCATTCCCGGTACGGTGGCTCTTGGCTTCACCTTCGACGCATGTTCATATCATCTGAAAGTCATTCGCGATCAGCCGACGCAGTCTTACAAATGGGGCGCCTTCCCGGGCGTGACCGCGGTCATAGAGAAGTACCGGGTCGTGCATGAGATCAATCGGGCGGGCAGCATGTTGGACAATGTCATGTACTTCAATCTGAGGTTGGATCGACACATGTTCGATCCTGTGCTGCTGGCTGAGATCAGCCGTGAGGCCTCCGGCAGCGTGCAGGTGGTGGACGAGGGCGTGTTTCTGCGTTCATTGATAGTTCAATTGAAAATCATTCCGTTGCCGGTGTACTTGGAGCGCGCCAGTGAGAGCGAGACGCGCACCGTGATTGCGCGCCTGGGGCATTGCATTCGCAACAATGCCGCCACCAACATCTTCAACAAGGATTTGGATTCCAGGAATTACGGCGTCGGCCGCTATGGCCGCGTATTTCTGTTCGACTATGACGCCGTTGAGAAATTGACCGACGTGAAGATTCGGACCAATTCGGATCGTGAGCCGGGCGAGGATAGCGTGCCCGGCTGGTTCTTCGAGGAGGGTGTGATCTTTCTCCCCGAAGAGCTCGAGCACGGCATGCAGTTCAAGAACGACTTTGCGCGACGCTGCTTTCGACAGGAAAATGCCGATTTGCTTACGGTCGATTATTGGTTGGACGTACAACAAAAGCTGCAGCGTGGCGAGGTGCCGGGGCTGCGAATGTATCCGGACAGCACCAAGCTCGATCGCGATGCTGCCCAGTAACGAATTCGGGCCTTGGAATCCCGGCATCCAGTCGCAGGTGCCCAAGGAATTGCTGCACCTGGCCACGATCTTTCGCACCGACAATGTATTTACCAGCATGGCCTCGGCCGTCGAGCTGCGCGGCCTGACGGGCTTCGGCTTGAGCGAACTGGTGGTATTTCGGCCGGAAAGATTGGCACTGCACGAACTCTTGGTGCGGATCACCGCCGATTTCGCCGTGCCGGACGGAACCCGAATTGAAGATTTGGGATTGAATTTTCGCGAGATGGCGCGGCTTCTGCTCTCGCAGTATCTGCTGCCGCAGATGCAGGCCATCGTCGCCGCTTATGATCGCGCGCGCCAGAACGCTATGGGCACCATCGATGCTGCGATGGCAGGCGTGAGCCGCGGCTGGGGTCCGGAGCACATTGCCGAGTTCGAACGGCTTGCCGCTTCAGCCGGCGATTCGATCGAGGCGGCCGCCTATAGGGCGCTCGCGCGCACGATGTGCGCGCTGTTTGCGACGCAAGGTCACGCCTGGGGCACGAGGGAACTCATCGCATCCATGGCTGCCGATCTGGCCTGCAATGACTTTGGGAGCGATTGCATTGGCCGCACGATCGCTCCCTTGTTGCGAAACGCGGCCCGGGAGCAGGGGTACAAACTCCTGCCCAGGCAAGAGCACCCGGTTGTCATCAATACCAAGGGGCCCTCGGCCTCCGGCAAGAGTACGTTGCGGCCTTTGCTGAAAAAGCTCGCCGGCGACATCGGCGTTCAATGGAGTGATTTTGCATTGATCAGCCCGGACATCTGGCGCAAGCAGCTGCTCGACTATGCCTCGCTCGGAGCCGAGTACAAGTACGCGGGTGCGTTTACCTCGGACGAGTTGCAAATCGTCGATCAGAAACTGGATCGATACATGGCGAACAAGCATCAGCGCGGCGAGATGTCGCATTTGTTGATCGATCGATTTCGTTTTGACAGCTTTGCAGCCGATTCGGCCGAGGCGGGCAGTAACTTGCTGACGCGATTCGGCCAGTCCGTTTATTTGTTTTTCATGATTACGCCGCCGGAGATGCTGGTCGAGCGTGCGTGGAAGCGCGGGCTGGAGGTCGGCCGATACAAGGCGGTCGATGACACGCTGGCCCATGCGGTGGAGGCGTACTCCGGGATTCCGGACGTATTCTTTACCTGGGTACGCCGCAGCGACAAGCGCATCCGATTCGAATTTTTGGATAACACCGTGAACTTGGGTGAGCGGCCCCGGACGGTGGCCTTCGGTGACAACGAGACATTCAATGTGCTGGACGTCAAGGCGACCCTGGACATCGAGCGCTATGCGCGCATCGACGTCGAGGCCGCAGCCGCAGAGTGTTTGTATTCCGACCGCGCACTGTTGAGTCCCGACAAGAACATGGATTTCTTGAGGCGCTGCGTCGAAACCTTTCGCTGGGTCAACTTCGCCGACCAGGCAAGCGGGCGGGTCTATTTGCGCGTTGAGCGCGGCACGCCGATCGCAAAGGATGCCGCTGCTTTCGACCTGGCGGCGCGCGTCCCGGATACGTTGGCGGGGATTCGGGCAGTTGCCCCGGACGCATTCGCGGGCAAGGTACCGGATGTGCAGCGAGCGGAATACCTTCGCGCGCAGGACGGCGACGGCGTCGACCCGCTGCCGTCTCTTGGCCAGTGGGGCGGGGTGGCCTAGCCTAAAAAGCCGCAGTGCAGGTCGACGTGCGCGGCCAGATCGAGGGTGTGCTGGCGGGTGAGACGCTCAGCCAACTCGGTGTCGCGCCGCTCCAGCGCTTCGATGATCTTCAAATGATCGACGATGGAACGCGCCGCCCGATCGCTTTGCGAAATGGTCGCGCGGCGAATGGCGCGCACATGAAGCATGAGATTCTTGGTCGCCTCCATGATCATTTGCGAGCCGCCAAGGGCAATCACCGCGGTGTGAAAGGCAATGTTCGCATCCGAGTATTCGCCCAGGTGTTCGGAAGGCGGCGAATTCTGGAACTCATCAAACAGGTGGCGCAGCTTGGCAATCTCTTCATCGCTCGCGTTCGAGGTCGCCAGCCGCGCCGCCATGGATTCGAGCGCCGCCCACATTTGGATCATTTCAATCATTTCGCGTTTTGATTTGCGAATGATGTAGATACCGCGACGCGGCACGGTGCGAATGAATCCTTCCTGCTCCAACAGCGATAACGCCTCGCGGATCGGCGTTCGGCTCACGCCGAGCGCCGTCGTCAATTGGCGCTCATCGAGCCGCAATTCTTGCTGCGGATCGTAGATATCGGTGTCGGCGATGGCGTTCTTAAGAAGTGTGTAGGCCTGGTCGCGCAGGCTGGTTGCGTTCAACGGAGCGAGGGCCAGCGGCGTGGCCGCAGTGGTCCGTTGAACGAGCGTCACGATGGAGTTCATAAGTTCCCTTTAAATGCGTTTGCCATGGCGGCAGGTTGTGCTGACTGACTTGGTTCCGTTCCAGATATATTACATTGCAGGCGGGGATTTCCCATCGAATAAATTGAATTAGAGGTGCACGCCGGCCTTGCTGCTGCACAGTGGAACTGCACGATGATTCCATGTCGCGCCCTTGCTTGACACTCTGAAAGTCCTTCATATATGGTATACCACGATAACGACGCCAGGGCTGGCATGTACTCGAATTTAATGATTCGAGCCGTCGTTATTGGGAATTTGAAGTTGGTGGATTAATCTCTCCGCAGCTCATTTTCGCTTAAGTAAAACGCGAACGTGAGCCACAAGTCGTCGGTGCGTCAAAACGGTGCGTCTAAATCGGCGCCAACAGGAGAACTACAAAATGACCGAGAACCAGACTTCTAAATCCCCGTTTGCAAATCCTTGGATTCAACTAGCTATCGGCGTCATCTGCATGGCCTGCGTGGCGAATCTGCAGTATGGCTGGACGCTGTTCGTCAATCCCATCGATGCCAAGTATCACTGGGGACGCGCGTCAATTCAGATCGCCTTCACTTTGTTTGTCCTCATCGAAACCTGGCTGATTCCCGTTGAAGGTTATTTAGTCGACCGCTTCGGTCCGCGCTGGGTGGTGCTGGGCGGTGGGGTATTGGTTGCGGCGGCCTGGATACTGAACTCGATGGCGAGTTCCTTGCCGATGCTGTATTTCGGCGCGGCGCTGGGCGGCATCGGCACGGGGTGTGTGTACGGCACGTGTGTCGGCAATGCATTGAAGTGGTTTCCTGGGCGGCGCGGCTTGGCGGCAGGCATCACAGCCTCAGGGTTCGGGGCCGGAGCGGCCCTAACGATCGGGCCGATTCGGACCATGATCGAGACCTCCGGCTATGAGCAAGCGTTTCTAACCTTTGGCCTGATCCAGGGCGGCATCGTGTTCGTCATGGCGTGGCTGCTGTTGGTACCGCCGGCGCAATTGGCGAACGCAGTAGTGAAACCGACGCAGACCGCGCACGGCTATACGCCAACCGAGGTCTTAAAAAGCCCGGTGTTCTACGTGATGTATCTGATGTTCGTGCTGATTGCCTCGGGCGGCCTGACCATGGCGGCCTCCATGGCGCCGATTGCCGAGGACATGAAGATCAGCAAGGTCCCGGTGGACCTATTCGGCATGGTGATGCCGGCGTTGGGTTTCGCACTCTTCTTGAATCGCATCTTCGACGGCGTGGGCAGGCCTTTCTTCGGCTGGCTGTCCGATCAAATCGGCCGTGAGTACACCATGGCGTTGGCCTTCTTCATCGGTGCGGTGGCGCTCTTCACCCTGAGCCAACAAACTGCGTCGAGCCCGGTGGTATTCGTGCTGGTCACGGCGCTGTATTTCGGCGTGTATGGGGAAATCTTCAGTTTATTCCCCGCCACGCAGGGCGATACGTTCGGCGCGAAATACGCGGCGGCCAATGCCGGCATGCTGTACACGGCAAAGGGCGCCGGCTCGCTGTTGGTGCCGGTTGCCGCGATCATTGCGAAGAATCAGGGCTGGGGCGCGGTGTTCACTATTGGCGTGACGTTCAACATCATTGCGGCGCTGCTGGCGCTGTTTGTGCTGAAACCGATGCGCGTCAAGCACTTCGCCAAGAGCCGCGTCGACTTCCCCTCAGGGGCGCCGAGCGCGGCCGGAACACGAACCACCTGAAGGTTCAAACAAATCACGAATCTGGAGAGACAATGGCAACTGTAAATCCCACATCAAGTCCGCCCAAGGCCACGACGGCAGACGATACCCTGCAACGCAAGAGCCGCGACGCGAGCGTGATCTCCGGCGGCCATTTGGTCGCCAAGGCGCTCAAGAATGAAGGTGTGGATACCATCTTCACGCTCTGCGGCGGGCACATCATCGACATCTACGACGGCTGCGTCGATGAAGGCATTCGCATCATCGATGTGCGCCACGAGCAAGTTGCGGCGCATGCGGCAGATGGTTATGCACGGCAAACGGGCAAACTGGGCTGCGTGGTTACCACCGCCGGTCCGGGATGCACGAATGCCGTCACCGGCGTTGCCACGGCGTTCCGATCGGAGAGCCCGATCCTTCACATCGGCGGCCAGGGTGCATTGACGCAGCACAAGATGGGATCGCTGCAGGATCTGCCGCATGTCGAGCTGATGACGCCGATCACCAAATTCGCAGCCTCCGTCTCCAGCACCGAACGCGTCGCGGATATGATATCCATGGCGGCGCGCGAGGCGTTCAATGGCGCGACCGGACCGGTGTATTTGGAGATTCCGCGCGATGTTCTCGATCGCGAAGTGGACATCACCAAGGCCGTGGTTCCTCAGCCCGGCAAGTATCGGGCATCGGCCAAGTCGGTCGGCGATCCGCGCGACATCGAGAAATTGGCGGATCTGCTCGTCAATGCCGAGCGGCCCGCCATTCTGTACGGGCAGCAAGTGTGGACCGCGCGCGGCCACAAGGAAGCGATTGCGCTGCTGCGCGGGCTCGATATTCCCGGTTATTTCAACGGCGCCAGCCGCGGACTTTTGCCTCCCGGCGATCCGCATCATTTCGATCGTACGCGAACGCAAGCCTTCGCCAGCGCCGATGTGCTGGTGATCGTCGGAACGCCGTTCGACTTTCGCATGGGCTACGGCAAGCGGATCAACAAGGATCTGAAGCTGGTGCAGATCGACATGGACTACCGCACCGTCGGCAAGAATCGCGACATCGATTTAGGATTGGTCGGCGATCCGGGCGCCATTCTCGGCGCGGTGTTGGCAGCCGCCGGCGGCCGCATCAAGGGCGACAAGCGGCAGGCGCGTCAGCAGTGGCTGAAGCAGCTCGGCGATGCCGAGGTGGTGGCGGGCGAGAAGCTCATGCCATTGTTCAAGTCGAACAGCGTGCCGATCCATCCGTATAGGGTCGCGTGGGAACTGAATGAGTTTCTCGCCGACAACACCATTTATATCGGCGACGGCGGCGACGTGGTCACCATCTCCGCCCAAGCAGTCCGGCCGCGCGGTCCGGGCCAGTGGATGGATCCGGGTGCGTTGGGCTCCCTCGGCGTGGGCACGGGATTTGCGATCGCGGCCGGTCTTGCGAATCCCTCGAAAGAAGTTCTGTGCTACTACGGCGACGGATCCTTCGGCATGACGGCCTTCGATATGGAGACGGCCAATCGGTTCGGCGTCCCCTACATCGCCGTGATCGGCAACAATTCGGCGATGAATCAGATTCGCTATGGACAGCTTGCGAAATATGGCGAGCAGCGCGGCAATGTCGGCAATCTGTTGGGCGATGTGCCCTTCGGCAAGTTTGCCGAAATGCTGGGCGGCTACGGCGAGGAAGTTCGCGATCCGGCGCAAATTGCGCCGGCGCTGAAGCGCGCCCGCGAGTCGGTGCACAAGCTGCGCAAATCGGCGGTGATCAATATTTGGGTCGATCCGCGCGAATACGCTCCGGGTACCAAGAATCAAACGATGTACAAGTGATAGGCCCCGGGAGTTTTCATGGGTAAGGCGTTAGACGGAGTCAAAATTCTCGATTTCACACACGTGCAATCGGGCCCTACATGCACACAGTTGCTGGCGTGGTTCGGTGCCGATGTCATCAAGGTCGAGAAAGCGGGCGCGGGCGACATCACGCGCGAACAGCTGCGCGATGTGCCGGAAGTGGACAGCCTGTATTTCACGATGCTCAACCACAACAAGCGCTCGGTGACGCTCGATACCAAGAGCGAGCAGGGCAAGCAGGTATTGGAGAAGCTGGTCAAGCACTGCGACGTGTTGGTGGAGAATTTCGCGCCCGGCGCGCTCGATCGCATGGGCTTCACCTGGGACCGCATCCAGGAGCTGAATCCGCGCATGATCGTGGCCTCGGTCAAGGGATTCGGTCCCGGTCCATACGAGGAGTGCAAGGTTTACGAGAACGTCGCGCAATGCGCTGGCGGCGCTGCCTCGACCACCGGCTTCGATGACGGTCCGCCGTTGGTGACGGGCGCGCAAATCGGCGACAGCGGCACCGGATTGCACCTGGCACTGGGGATCGTGACGGCGCTTTATCAGCGCAACACCACCGGGCGCGGACAGAAGGTGTTGGCGGCCATGCAGGACGGCGTGCTCAACCTGTGCCGCGTCAAACTGCGCGATCAGCAGCGCCTCGAGCGCACGCATGTCATGAAGGAGTATCCGCAGTACCCGAACGGCCAGTTCGGCAGTGCGGTGCCGCGCGCGGCCAATGCTTCGGGCGGCGGGCAACCGGGAACCATCGTGAAGTGCAAGGGCTGGGAAACCGATCCCAATGCTTACCTGTACTTCATCGCTCAGGCTCCGGTATGGAAGGCGATCTGCCAAGTGATCGGCAAGGAGTCGTGGATTACCGATCCGGACTTCGCCACGCCGAACGCGCGGCTGCCGCGGCTCAAAGAAGTGTTCGCGACCGTCGAGGCATGGACCTCGACCAAGACCAAATTCGAAGCGATGGCATTGCTCAACGAGCATGACATCCCCTGCGGCCCGATCCTGTCGATGGAAGAGCTGGCGCACGAGCCTTCGCTGCGCAAGACCGGCACCATCGTCGAGGTGGATCATCCGAAACGCGGCAAGTATCTGACCGTGGGAAACCCCATCAAGATGAGCGACAGCCCTACACACGTCACCCGATCGCCGCTGCTCGGCGAGCATACCGACGAAGTGCTGGCGGAGTTGGGGTTCGCGCCCGCGGATGTCGCCGCGCTGCGATTGAAGAAAGTCATTTAATACGCGGGGGCCGCGCGGCACAACGCCGCGCGCCCGCGCTCAAGCTTCCGAGGAAATTCAAGATATGTCACACGATAAAAATGCCGTTCGTAAAATTCTCGATCAAGCCAAGGCTGCAAGCCGCGAGGCATTGACGGCGCCTGAGGCGCGAGGTGTTTGCGAGGCGTACGGCATCACCATTCCGAAAGAGGGCGTTGCGACGTCGGCCGAGGAAGCCGTCAAGCTCGCCTCGGGTATCGGCTTTCCGGTGGTCATGAAAATTGTATCGCCGCAGATCTTGCACAAGACCGAAGCGGGCGGAGTCATCGTCGGCGTCAAGTCGGCGGAGCATGCCAAGGAGGCCTACGCCACCATCGTCGCCAACGCTCGCAAGTATGACGCCAAGGCGGAAATACTGGGTGTGCAAATCCAGCAGATGTTGCTGGGCGGTCAGGAAGTCATCATCGGCGCCGTGACCGACCCGGCTTTCGGCAAGCTGGTGGCCTTTGGGCTCGGCGGCATCCTCGTGGAGGTTCTCAAGGACATTACTTTTCGGCTGGCGCCGGCGTCGAACGCAGACGCGCTATCGATGCTGGACGGCATCCAAGCGGCGGAGATCCTGCGCGGCGTCCGCGGTGCGAAGCCCGTGGATCGCGCGGCGCTGTCGAGCATGATCGAGCGCGTCTCATCATTGGTATCCGACTTCCCGGAAATTTCGGAGATGGATTTGAATCCGGTGTTTGCCACCGACCGCGGCGCCACCGCGGCGGATGTGCGCATCGTCCTCAATTTCAATCCGGCCCCGGCGCGCGATCGGCCGAGTCAAGCAGCCATCGTCGAGAAGATGAACCGCATCATGAAGCCCAAGGCGGTCGCGGTGGTCGGCGCTTCAAACGAGAACGGCAAGATCGGCAACTCCGTGATGAAAAATTTGATCAACGGCGGCTACAAGGGAGAGATCTATCCGATCCATCCCAGCGCCGCTGAAATCATGGGCAAGAAGGCCTACAAGAGCGTCAAAGACGTGGCCGGCGATATCGATGTGGCGGTGTTCGCCATACCGGCGAAATTTGTCGCGCAAGCATTGGTCGAAGTGGGCGAAAAGAAGATCGCCGGCGCGATCTTGATTCCGTCCGGCTTTGCCGAGACCGGCAACGTTGCAGGGCAGAATGAACTGGTGGAAATCGGCCGCAAGTACGGCGTGCGCCTCATGGGGCCGA
>DATHFW010000148.1:0-17112 GCA_035317945.1 Steroidobacteraceae bacterium
AAGAACTCGGCCGCAGCTACCGGCGCGGCATTCGCAAGGGCTTGTTCAAAATCATGTCCAAGATGGGCATCTGCACCGTCGCCGGCTATCGCAGCGCGCAGCTGTTCGAGATCGTGGGCTTGGGCGACGAAGTCGTGGAACAGTGTTTCCAAGGCACCGACAGCCGCATTCAAGGCGCCGACTTCGGCGATCTGAAGGCAGATTCAGAATACTTGGCGAGGCGCGCCTGGGATAAGACTGAACCTGTGGAGCAGGGCGGCTTGCTCAAGTACATGCACGACGGCGAATACCACATGTACAACCCGGATGTAGTTGCGACCCTGCAATCGGCCGTCATGACGGGCGACTATGGGCAATACCAAGAGTTCGCCGGCCTGGTCAACGAGCGGCCGGTGTCCTGCATTCGCGATTTATTGAAATTGAAAGCCGGCGCCGCGCCCATCCCGATCGAAGAAGTCGAACCCATTTCGGCGATACTCGCGCGCTTCGACGGCGCCGGCATGTCCTTGGGCGCATTGTCTCCGGAAGCTCACGAGGCGTTGGCGATCGCCATGAACGCCCTGGGCGGCCGCTCGAACTCCGGCGAGGGAGGCGAAGATCCCGTGCGCTACGGCACGGAAAAGAATTCCAAGATCAAGCAGGTGGCGTCCGGCCGTTTTGGGGTGACGCCGGAATATCTGATCAATGCCGAGGTGCTGCAGATCAAGATCGCGCAGGGCGCGAAGCCCGGCGAGGGCGGACAGCTTCCCGGCCACAAGGTCAACGACATGATTGCGCGCCTGAGATTCGCGCGCCCCGGCGTCGGGTTGATTTCGCCGCCGCCGCATCACGACATTTATTCCATCGAAGATTTGGCGCAGCTGATCTTCGATTTGAAGCAGGTCAACCCCAACGCCCTGGTATCGGTGAAGTTGGTGGCGGAACCGGGCGTGGGGACGGTAGCGGCGGGAGTCGCCAAGGCGTACGCGGATCTGATCACCATCAGCGGCTACGACGGCGGCACCGGAGCCAGTCCCTTGTCGTCGATCAAGTACGCGGGCACACCCTGGGAGTTGGGGCTGGCCGAAACCCATCAGACACTGCGCGCCAACGAGCTGCGCCATCGGGTCCGTCTACAGACCGATGGCGGCCTGAAGACCGGTCTCGACGTGATCAAGGCGGCGCTGATCGGTGCGGAGAGCTTCGGATTCGGTACTGCGCCGATGGTGGCCCTGGGCTGCAAGTACTTGAGGATCTGCCACTTGAACAATTGCGCCACAGGCATCGCCACGCAGCACAACGTGCTGCGCAGCAAGTACTTCGTCGGCTTGCCGGAGATGGTGATCAACTACTTCAAGTTCGTGGCGCGCGAATGCCGCGAAATCATGGCATCGATGGGCGTGCGGACCCTGGCCGAGCTGATCGGACATACCGAATTGCTGCAGATTTTGCCGGGTGAGACCTCGAAGCAGCGCAAGCTGGACTTGAGGCCGGTGCTGGCCAATGCCGCGCTGGTTTCCGATAAACCGCAATACTGCATCGATCCGCACAATCAGCCCTTTGACCGGGGCGCGCTCGCCGAGCAAATGTTGACCGACATGCGCGCCGCCATCGACGGCAAGTGCGGCGGCAAATTTACCTATCCGGTCAACAATTTCAACCGCTCGATCGGCGCTCGAATTTCCGGCGAGATCGCCCGGCGCTGGGGAAATGCCGGCATGAGTGCGGCGCCCTTGATCGTGAACTTGAGGGGCTCCGCGGGCCAGAGCTTCGGCGTATGGAATGCGGGCGGCCTGCACTTGAATCTCGAGGGCGAGGCCAATGATTACGTCGGCAAGGGCATGGCGGGCGGCAAAATCGTTCTCAAGCCGCATGATCGCTCGATCTTTGTCGCGCGCGACACGGTGATCATGGGCAATACCTGTCTGTACGGCGCCACCGGCGGCGAGCTGTACGCCGCCGGCCGCGCCGGCGAACGCTTTGCCGTGCGCAATTCCGGTGCGCTCGCCGTGGTGGAGGGCACCGGGGATCATTGCTGCGAATACATGACCGGCGGTGTGGTGTGCGTTCTCGGGACCACCGGCGTGAATTTCGGCGCCGGTTTCACCGGCGGATTTGCCTATGTGCTCGACATGGAACGCGACTTCGTCGATCGCTACAACCACGATTTGATCGATATCCACCGCGTGTCGCCCGAAGGCATGGGCACGCATGTCCAGCATCTGCGAGGATTGATCGAGCAGCATACGGAAGCCACGGGCAGCGCCTGGGGCGCACAGTTGCTCAACGATTTTCGGACTTACATCGGCCGATTCTGGGTCGTCAAACCCAAGGCTTCCGCCATCGATTCGCTGCTGGAAAACCTGCGCCGCGCTGCTTGAGCAGCCGCCGCGAACCGCCATGGCCGACAAGCATCTGCAATTTCTCGACATTCCGCGCAAGGATCCGGACAAGCTTAGGCCGGAGGTGCGCACCAAGCAATTCCGCGAGATCTATTCGCAATACAGCGCCGAAGCCGCGTCCCAGCAGGCGGGCCGCTGCATCTCCTGCGGCAATCCTTTTTGCGAGTGGAAATGCCCGGTCCACAATTACATTCCGAATTGGCTGGCACTGATCAATGACGGCAAGCTGTTCGAAGCGGCCGAGCTGTCGCATCAAACCAATTCGCTGCCGGAAATGTGCGGACGCATTTGTCCGCAAGACCGGTTGTGCGAGGGTGCCTGCACGCTGAACGACGGCTTGGGTGCCGTCAGCATCGGCGCCATCGAAAAATACATCACCGACGAGGCCTTCCGCTTAGGGTGGAAACCGGACATGTCGAATGTAGTGCGCACGTCGAAACGAGTCGCGATCGTGGGCGCGGGTCCGGCCGGTTTGGCCTGCGCCGATGTTCTGGTGCGCAACGGCGTCAAACCCGTGGTCTTTGATCGTTATGCCAAGATCGGCGGATTGCTGACCTTTGGAATACCGCCGTTCAAACTTGAAAAAGAGGTGGTCGAAAAGCGCCGCGAAATCATGGAAGACATGGGCGTGGAATTCAGGTTGAACGTGGATGTGGGCCGCGACATTGCTTTCGAACAGCTCGCCGCCGAATTCGATGCGGTGTTTCTCGGCATGGGCACCTACACCTATGTCAAAGGCGGCTTTGACGGCGAAGATCTGCCGGGCGTGCACGAAGCCTTGCCGTATCTCATTTCCAATATCAATCGTGAATTGGGGCTGAAACGCGACGGCGGCGATTTTGTCGACATGAAAGGCAAGCACGTCGTGGTGCTCGGCGGCGGCGATACCGGCATGGATTGCAATCGAACTGCCATACGCCAAGGGGCTGCCAGCGTTTCTTGCACATACCGGCGCGACGAAGCCAACATGCCGGGATCGCGGCGCGACTATAAAAACAGCAAGGAGGAGGGCGTCACCTTCCTTTTCAACCGCCAACCGATCGAAATCGTCGGCGTGGATCGCGTGCAAGGCGTGAAGCTGGTTGAAACCCGCTTGGGGCCGCCGGGTCCGCGCGGCCGCCGCGTGCCGGAAGTGGTGCCCGGAACGGAAGAAACCATTGCTGCCGATGCGGTGATCATTGCTTTCGGCTTTTTGCCGAGTCCCGCCGACTGGTTTGAATCGCACAAAATCGATCTGCACGGCAATGGCCGGGTGCGCGTTTCCGGCGCGCCGCAATCCCGATTCCAAACCACCAATCCGAAGATTTTTGCGGGCGGCGATATGGTGCGCGGCTCGGATTTGGTGGTGACTGCGGTATTCGAAGGCCGCGAAGCGGCCCAGGGTATCTTGCGGCATTTGGGATTGCGCACGGTGGATCCGCGCGGCTGACAAGGGTCCGATTGGACCCTATATCGAGGTCCGAAAACGGCGAGTATTGGCCGCTGAGAGGGGCTAATCTAGCGCCATGGAACTCGACGCCAATGCTTGTTTTCGTGCGGTAAGGGCCCGCGATCGGCGCTTTGACGGCCGGTTTTTTGTGGGAATCACCTCGACGCATATCTATTGCAGGCCGATATGCACGGCGCGGCCGGCGAATCGTCAAAATATGCGCTTTTATTCGCATGCGGCAGCGGCAGAAGGTGCCGGCTTCAGGCCCTGTCTGCGTTGCCGGCCCGAACGCGCTCCCGGCATGGCGCCGGTCGATGCCGTCAGCCGATTGGTGGGAGCCGCCATGGCCGGCATCGAAGAGCATGCGCTGTCGAGCGCCCGCGTGGGAGATCTGGCGGCTTCTTTGGGCGTCAGCGATCGTCATTTGCGCCGGGTGACCGAAGCCGAACTCGGCGTGTCGCCCATCGAGCTGGCACAGACCCAGCGACTGCTGTTGGCTAAGCGGCTGCTGCGCGAAACTTCGCTCAGTCAGACTGACATCGCCTTTGCCAGCGGCTTCGGCAGCGTGCGGCGCTTCAACGCCTTGTTCAAATCTCGATATGGCTTGAGCCCGCGCGCGGTGCGCGGCAAGTCAATCGACACGGACACCTTGAGCGTTCAATTGGAATTCAGGCCGCCGCTGGCGTGGAATAGCCTGCTGGCTTATTTGCGCCTGCGCGCCATTCCGGGGGTCGAGATGGCAGATGCCACGCATTATCGACGCACCGTTGCGATCGGCGATGCCAAAGGATGGATCGCGGTGTCGATGCACCCGAGCAAAGGCGCACTCAACTTGGAGATCTCGCCTTCATTGACTCCGGTCATCGGCGCCGTCATCGGCAGGGTCAAGCAGTTGTTCGATCTGGGAGCAGCTCCGGATTCGGTCAGAATGGTGCTGCGTCAGGATGACATCCTGGCCGCGACCGTGCGGCGCCTGCCGGGCTTGCGGGTTGCCGGTGCTTTCGACGGCTTTGAGCTGGCGGTGCGAACCGTGCTCGGACAACAAGTGTCGGTGAAAGGGGCCAGCACGCTGGCGGGCCGCTGGGCCGCAGCTTTCGGCGAGCCCATCGCGACTCCCTATCCTGAACTAAATCGCTTGAGTCCCGGCGCCGAACGCATGGCGGGCGTCTTGCCTGAAGAAATTGCCGCGCTGGGCATGGTCGGTGCCCGCGCTCGATGCCTGGGGGGCCTGGCGCAAGCGGTTGCCCAGCGAAAAATCGTGCTGGCATTCGCATCGAATGTCGAAGAGCAGATCGAGAGCTTGATGAGCCTGCCCGGTATCGGCCATTGGACCGCCAATTACATCGCCATGCGCGCCCTGCATTGGCCGGACGCATTTCCCACCGGGGACTTGGTGCTGATGCGGGCTGCGCAATCGAATCAGAAACAATTGCAACAACGATCCGAGGCCTGGCGGCCTTGGCGTGCTTATGCAGCCCACTATCTGTGGCAATCACAAGGAGCCGCTCCATGAAGGTTTTTTGCTATGTCGAAAGTCCCATCGGTCGATTGATGCTGACAACCGATGGCACAGCCCTCACGGGTTTGTACATGAATCTGTATCGCAACAAGCCAAGCAAGCTGCCCGGCTTGGGCGATGACTGGATTCAGAATGCCACCATCGACCCCTTGCCGGCCGCCGCGCGCCAGTTGAAAGAATATTTCGCGGGCAAGCGTCGCGAATTCGATCTGCCTTTGCGCATGGCGGGCACCGAGTTCCAGCAGAGCGTCTGGCGCGAACTGACAAAAATTCCTTTCGGCGAGACGCGCAGCTACGGACAGCTCGCCAAGCGTTTGAACAATCCCAACGGATCGCGTGCCGTCGGTCTGGCGAATGGCCGCAATCCGATCGCCATCATCGTTCCGTGTCATCGGGTGATCGGTGCCGACGGTTCGTTGACCGGCTTCGGCGGCGGTCTCGATCGCAAAGAATGGCTGTTGACCCATGAAGGTCAGCCGGTCACAGGTGAACTGGCATTGGGAGGCGCGATGGACTCAAAGGGCGTGAACTCGAGGCGCAGCGCGATCAATCCCGGCGCGGCCGCTTGAGGCGCGCGCCGCTCAGGGCGAGGCAACGCACTGAGCAACGTTCCGCACCGTACGCGCGACGTCGTCGCTCGTCGTTTGCCAATTGCAGACGCTCACTCGCATGGCGCGCCTTCCCCGCCACGTGGTACCGCTAAAAAACGCTTCACCGGTAGCGTTGATCTTGCCGATGATCTCGTCGGTTCTACGGTCGTTGCGCTGCGCCGCGGGTAATCTACAACAAGCACTGATGAAACACCGGCCGTTTTCGGACTCCGAAATGAACGGGCCACTGGCGCATTAAATGTGCGTCGGCTAGATCAGCGGCAGCGTGATGGTGAACACCACGCCGCTGCCATCCTCGCGGTTCGCAGCCACGGCAGTGCCGCCGTGAAATTCGGCGATGAGCCGCACGATGTACAAACCCAAACCGAAATGCGGCTTGTCGTCCCGGCCTTGCCGCTGTTCGAACAATGATTCGAACAGGCGCCCCATCAGGGCCTGCGGGATGAGCGGCCCATCGTTGGTGACCTGCAGCGCGTAGCAGCTCTGCACCCGCTCCAGCCGCACGGTGATCGTCCCGTCCGGCGGGCAGAAGTCGACGGCATTCTCGATGAGCTTGTCGAGCAGCTGGACCAGAAGATCGGGTGCGCCGAGAACGAAGCATGGATTCTCCGGCAAGTCGATGGAGAAGCGCGCGGCCGGGAAGCCATCGCGATACGCCGCGACCGCCGAGATCAACAAATCACGCAAATCGAAATTCACGCGTTCGGATTGTTTGATGCTCTCCTCGACCCGTGCTGCCGCGCCCAGCGCGCTCAAGATGGATTGCAGGCGCTGAGTTCCTTCTCGAGCGCGCGTGATATAGCGCAGCTGATCGTCGCGCAGTCCCTCGGATTCCAGATTGTCCAATGAGGAGCGCACGATGGTCAGCGGTGTGCGCAATTCATGCGACAGCTTTCCGCCCAACGTACGCAGGTACTGAGTATGTTCATTGAGCCGCGCCAACAGCCGCTCGAAGCCGCGCGCCAGCGCGCCGATCTCATCCGCGCTGGACGATTCCGGCATGCGCAGCTGAATTCTGCCGTCGCTGCCCACGGCGGAATCCGCCGCCGCCCGCAGCCGTCCGATGCGCAAGCTGATCCACGTGGCAAAGGCGAACATGATGATGACCGCGGACGCGGTGGCGATCAGCGTGAGGTTGAACAGCCGCGTCAGTGCGCGGTCGCGCAGCGCCAGCAGCTGGTCTGCCGCCTGCTCGAGAACCACCGCTCCATGAAGCTGCCCATCGATCATAATCGGCGCCGCCGCCGTCAGCAGCAACTCGCGGCTGCTCCCGTGGAGCACCCATTGAGCATGCGGATGCCCTTTGAGCGCTTCGCTGACACTGTCGCCGCTGAGGCGATCCGGCGAGGACGGCAAAGTGGGCATAGCGGACGTGTCGATGCCCATGAAGTAGCGATACCAAATGGGCTCGGACTCTTCGGAACCGCGCTGTCTGGAGGCAATAGTGCCGGCGGTTCCGAGTTTCAGTGCGTTGGCATCGACGACGGTGGCGCGCGTGCCGTCGCGGATGTAAGTCTCCAGCAGCGTGTCCAACCCTGCCGTTGCAAAAAACAGGCGGCCACCGTCCGGGCTGTCCGCCGCAATGCCGGCTTGTCCGCTGCCTCGTCCGTCGATGGCCTCGATCCAGAGACGCCGGCCGACGAAGCTCAAAGGTATGCGCATTTCCAGGTGGTAACCCGCGGCCGTCTGCAACCAAAAAGCCTGGATGCGCGGCTCGGTCACGACGCGATCCACGCCGTCATCTCCCTTGACCACGCCTTGCGCGGCAATCAAGCCCGGTGCATTCGTGCCGAAGAAATACGCGGCGCGACCGCCGGGCCCTTGCAGCCACAGGTTGACTCGGTCGAATCGGTCTTTATCAGGCTGGACATGGTTGGGCTCCGCATCGAAATGCGGGTCGTCCACTTCGAGATACAAGTAGAGATAGTGCTCGGTCGATCCAGCCTGCAGACGGGCGCGATACCGGGTGGTGGTGGGCAGCGGCGTGGGCTCCGCCGAAATATCCCAGTCTTCCAGGTAGCCGTCGAGCAGCGGCTGCGTCACCAGCGGGTATACGTACAGATCGCCCGCAGCCGCCGAAAAAGCCCGGGAGTCGTCAGAATCGTGGAACACGCGCTGCGGCTGCGCCGTCAGTGCATTGGCAATGGTGGCGGCACCGGCCAACAGCGACTGCTCTTGTGAACTGCGCAACGCCGTCTCGAGTTCGCGGGCGTACTGGCAACCGGCCCAGGGCAACACCAGGGTGGTGAGCGCGACGATCAACAATTGGAGTCGAATGCTCACTCGACCCAGCGATAACCCATTCCATAGACGGTTTGAATGGCATCAAAGGCGGTGTCGACCTGTTGGAACTTGCGCCGCACGCGCTTGATATGCGATGTGATGGTGTTGTCGTCCAAGACCACATTCGCGGCGTCCATCAATTGCTGACGATTCTTGACGTGCCCCGGATTGCGCGCCAGGGCGTGCACGATCCAGAATTCCGTCAACGACAGCGTGACCGCAGCGCCGTTCCAGGTGGTTTGCATCTTCTCGCCATCGATCGACAGCGCGCCGCGCCGTACGATCTCCGCGGCATTATCGGGCCGCCGCAGGGCGTCGATGCGTCTGAATAGTGCCGCGACGCGCGCCGCCAGATGCGGCAAGCTGACATCCTTGGTGAGGAAGTCATCGGCGCCGAGCCGCAATCCCGAGACCGCGTCGAGTTCGCTGTCCCGGGCGGTCAGAAAGATGATGGGTAGCTCCGCCGACAGCGCCCGCAAATCGCGGCACAGATCGAATCCACCTTCGGCCTCATCCTCCAGCGATATGTCGATGATGGCCAGATCAGGCAAACGAACGTTGAACGCTTGCATGGCGGTTTTGCGATTGCCGTAGGCCTTGATCGAATAGCCGTGGCGAGCCAGCGCCGCCGCGTAATTCTCCCGCAAAGCCGGCTCATCCTCGACGATGGCGATTTGCTTTTTCATGCGTGAATCATAGCTGAATACGGGCATTCAGCCGCGATAAGCGGCGCACCGATGAGCGCCGCCATGATTCGCCAGAATTGACCTGCGGATTGCCCTTTTCCCGGCCCCAAAAATGAGGCTTGTCCTCGGACACTGGTCTCGTACAAAGACGAGGAGAGACCGATGTCCCATTTGACACTGCGGAACAACCGCGCCCCACGCGCCTTCTGGACTTTGCGGCGTGAAGCGTCTCTGAATTGGCTGGCGCTCGGCTTGCTGCTGGCGGCCTGGAATGCGTCGGACAATGATGCCGCGACAGGTGGAGATGCGCAGCGCAGGCCGGAGGCCTTGCGCGGCTATTCCTATGTCTCCGTTCGGGCCGCAAACCGTATGGCCCTCAAACCGTAAGACGGAGGTCAATCGGTAGCTGCAGTCAAGGAATCGTCACAGTACTGTAATCCTCGAAGGCTCTAATGTTAGGAAGGATGCTTGCTGCAGAAAATCAAAAGCAAATCTTGATTGTCGATCGGGACGTTGCAACGGTTGAGTCGCTGCGTCAGCAACTGAAGCACGCCGGATTTGTGGTGCTAGCCATCTCCGATGGGGCTGCCGCTGTCGTCGCGGTCGAATTGCGTCCGCCGCAGTTGATCATCGTGGACTGGAACATGCCGGGCCTCGCTCCTCTTGAGTTACTGGAGTGCGTGCGCAAGGCGCGTCTGGTGCAACCCCTCAGGCTGATCATCTTGTCGGATATGTCGGGTGAGCACGAGATCGTCTCTGGATTGAATATGGGTGCCGATGACTACATAGCGAAACCTTTTTCGGTCCGCGAAGCAGTTGCCAGGATCAACGCAGTATTGCGGGCTCGCCGTCACGATACCAACCGCGCAGCATTGAGCTTCGACAGCCTGACTCTGAATACCTCAACCAATCGTGTGACAGCGCAAGGCGCGGTATTGAACGTGCGGGGTGCGGAGTATCGGTTGCTCGAATTCTTCATGTCGCATCCCGGGAAGACATTCAACCGCACGCAGCTTCTTGCGCAAGTGTGGGCAGGCAATGTCGACATCGATGAGCGTACGGTCGACGTCAACGTGCAGCGCTTGCGCAAGATACTGGCGGAGCCTGGATACGAAGCGTGCATCCAAACTGTACGCGGCTTCGGCTACAGGTTTATCGAGAGATAGGTCACACTTCTGTTGTTTCACGCGACGTTCCACGGCTAACCCTCTTTTTTGTAAGCAAATCTTCTCCTCCGAGTCACGGATTCGTAACAAGAAATCGCGATTGTGTCCAGGTAGTAATTGTTCTAGGGATACCTGGGAGGGAGACATGATGGATCGCGACCCACCGACGCTGCGATTGCGCACAGTCTTCATATCGGACATTCATCTGGGCTTCAAAGGATGCAGCGCGGATCTGCTGCTCGATTTCTTGCACCATGTCGAAATGGATACGTTGTTCTTGGTGGGCGACATCATCGACGTATGGAACATGCAGAAGTCGATGTTTTGGCCGCAGTCCCACAACAATGTTCTGCGTACTATCTTGGGCAAAGCCAAGCGCGGAACCAAGGTTATTTTCGTCCCCGGCAACCACGATGAAGTATTCCGCGAATTCGACGGCGCCGTCTTCGGTAACCTGGAAATTCATCGCGAATACATTCATCAAGGCGCAGACGGCAAGAGAATGCTCGTGCTGCATGGCGATGAGTTCGACAGCGTCGTGAAATGCAGCCCCTGGCTCGCGAAGCTGGGCAGCAACATTTACGATGTGTTGCTCGCGGCAAATCCCTATATCAATTGGCTGCGGCGCAAGTTCGACCTGCCGCATTGGTCGCTGTCTTCCTACCTGAAAAACAAGGCCAAAACGGCGGTTCAATATATCGGTAGCTTCGAAGATGCGGTGGCGCAGGCAGCGCGCAAGCGCGGCGTCGAAACCGTGGTTTGCGGACATATTCATCGCGCCGAAATGCGCGAAATCAACGGAATCATGTATTGCAACGATGGCGATTGGGTTGAAAGCTGCACTTCCCTGGTCGAGGACATGAACGGCCAACTGCGATTGATCGATTGGCCCAAGCTTCGCGCGCAAGTGCACGCGATGCCAGTCGCCCTGCCGATCGGTCAAGCGGCATAGAGGCAATGAATATGAACGATGTCTGCGATACCTGGAGTTCTGCCTGGGCCGAGCTGCAAAAAACTCTGGCTCAAGCCCCGGCGCCTAACTCCAGGATGCAAAGCAGCTTGCCGGGCGCCAATACGTGGCTCGGCCGGGCACGCCACCCTGCTGCCTGGAAACCGGTGCAAAGTTCGGCAGCCGCGCCTGTGCTCTAAAATAATTGTCGCAACTGTCGCCCAATCGTCATATTGGTGCGGCAGGATCGAGGCTGACTACTGGGAGCGCGCGTCCATGAGCAGTCTCGATCCAGGCGGCGAGCCAACAACGCAACTGTTAGAGCGCCGCTGGTTCGCGCTGCTGTCGGCGATCAGAAGCTTGCAAGCCGAATGCGGTGTCCTGCTGGAGGCGTCGATGCTCGCCGAAGTGTCGTGGCGTCGCGCATGCGTGCAGCTCGCGGAATTCGAAGCCCTGCGGGACGTGCTCGAGGAGCAGATGTCCACGCCTTTCGAAGCGAGAGAAACCAGCGCCGCTTAAGCCCCAGACGAGAAGCGAATCCCCAGCCGCCGGTAGACGTTCGCCAGCAGCCACATCGGGCCGATCATGAGAAATTGCAAATCCTTGAAGAAGGACGGGCGTTTCTTCTCGATGGCATGGCCGACGAACTGACCGATCCACGCCAGGACGAACAGGGTCGCGCAAATGAGCCACATCGGCGCGAAGCTGTTGTGATTGACGGCATCGACCGACCAGAGCATGAGCGCAAGTAAGGGCAGGATGCCGAGCGCCAGCGGGACGGATAGAAGCGCGTAGTAGATGACCGCCAGCAGCGTTATCACGGTGCCCCAGTTCGCCAAAGGAATGGCCGCGCGGATGCTGCTGGGGAAGGGCGTGATCCACAAGAGCCCCAGCACGCACCACAGAATCACCGGCACACAAATCCAGTGCAGCGCCTCATTGGTCGGGTGGCGGTGACTCGATCCGTATTCATCCAGCCACTGATCAGCGGTACGCATAACGGGACCGTACGCCTCCGTGGCTGTCAGTTCAAATCGCGAATATAGTCACTCAAGGCGCACGAATCCCGCCAACGGAACTCCGCAGACTAATTTGATCCAAGTCGCGCTGCTGCTGCGCCTCAAGCTTGTCGAGTTGGTCAGCCGTATAGCAGCTGGTGTCGCGCTGGATGCGGGAAGCCGTGACAAAATTCGATCGGCAGAAAAGTTGCTGGCCGTCCTTGTCGACTATTTTGAGATTGAGATTTTTAGCCGCTGCCAATCGCCCGGCGTCGGTGAGAGCGAGCGGGGCGGTGCTCGAGGCGGTTTGTGGGTTAGTGGGCTGGCTCGCGCAGCCGGTCCCCAGAATCGCCGTAAGTAGCATCAGGGCACGCATGCCGAATATCCCTTTGAATGAAATCGTTAGGAATGGCGAGCGTAGCGCATCCAAGGGGCCATGTTTGGGTCAGGCGCGAAATTTCACATAACGCGCAGCGCCAGGCAGGCCTGCACGGTGAACGGCAATAAAAGAGCCGCCGCTTTCGCGGCGGCTGGTAGCTCAATCTCGAACGATCAGGCGACGGCCATCAAGCCCTTGAGTTTGCTGATGGCATTCGATTCAACCTGACGCACACGCTCCGCAGAGATGCCGTATTCATCGGCGAGTTCATGCAGCGTTGCCTTATCGTCGGTCATCCAGCGACGCTTCAAGATGCTGCGGCTGCGCTCGTCGAGCTTCTCGAGCGCCATTCCTAAGCGGTCGGTCGAATCCTCTTCCCACTCGGCGCGTTCTACCTCGATCGCAGGATCCGCATTGCTGGCCGGCAAATACATGGCCGGCGAGTAAGCCTCTTCCTCGTCGCTTTCCGGGGTCGGGTCGAAGGACATGTCGCGCGCCGACAGGCGCTGCTCCATCTCCCGCACGTCGGCCACATCGACGCCGAGGTCGCGGGCAACCGCGGCTGTTTCCGCCTCCGACAGCCACGCCAAGCTTTTCTTCTTCTTGCGCAGATTGAAGAACAGCTTGCGCTGCGACTTGGTGGTCGCCACCTTGACCAAGCGCCAATTGCGCAGCACGTATTCGTGAATCTCAGCACGAATCCAATGCACGGCGAACGACACCAGCCGCACGCCCACCGTGGGGTCAAAGCGCTTCACCGCCTTCATGAGGCCCACATTGCCCTCTTGCACCAGGTCGCCCATGGGTAAGCCATAACCCAAGTATCCGCGCGCAATGTGCACCACGAATCTTAGGTGCGAGAGCACGAGCTGCCGAGCCGCGTCTAAATCGGCTTCGGACCGAAACTTCACCGCCAATGCGACCTCATCTTCCTTCGACAGAACAGGAATCTGGGACACGCGGTCTATATAAGAATCCAGGCTCCCAACGGGGCCTGCGAATACCATTCCTGTTTGTTTTGCGACTAAAGCAGCGGTCATTAATGCCTACCTCTCGAGCGAATCGCTCAGTCAAATCTATGGGTGCAATAATAGCACTCCTGGGGTTAGAGTGCTAAGGCCGAGCCCTAGTTCCAGGCTTCAGCTAATCATTTAAAAACATATACTTATGTCGGTTCTATTGCCCGTATATGTCGCGTCGCAGCAAGCCAGGAACCCAACCAAGAAAGCGCGACTGCCAGGCTTAGAACACCCAAGCCCAAAACAAGTTTCAGGCCTTCGAGCCGAAAGTCGCTACCGTACAAAAACGCCAGCTGCGCGACCGGCCGCGCCAGGACCGTGGACGCGATGGCGACGAGGATGAGCGCCAACAGCCCGCCGCCCAGACCGTACCAAATCCCACTGTAAAGGAACGGCCGCCGGGCAAACCCGTCCGACGCGCCGACCAGTTTCATGACCTCGATCTCCGCGCGCCGGTTCAAAATATCCAGCCGGATCGTGTTGCTGACGATGAGCACGATTCCGACTCCCAGCAAGCCGCCGGTCAGCAAAACCACCCGCCGCAACAGATCGAGCATGGCGTGCAGGCGCTTCACCCACTCGGTATCGATCTGCACCGTCTGGACATCGCTCAAGGCAGCGATGGCAGTTTTGAGCGTCTCGGTACCTTGCGGCGTGCTCGCAGTCAAAGTCGGCGTGACGACCAAGGTATCGGGAAGCGGATTGTCGCTCAAGGCGTCCAATGCCTTACCGAATCCTGAGTTGTTGCGAAACTCCGCGAGCGCTTGGTCCGCCGTGATGATGCGTACCGCGGCGACATCGCCGCGTGCTTTGAGCTGCTTGGCGAGGGATTGCACCCGGCCGGTGCCCGCTTTCTTGTCCATATAGACCGACAAGTCGTAGGCTTCGTTCCAATTACCGGTGGCGATGCGCGCATTCTGCAGCAGCAAGCTCAAGAACAAGGGCAATGCGAGCGCAACGGCGATGACCCCCATGGTCATCAGCGTGGCGAACGGCTGATGCACGATACGGCCCAGTGAGCCCACCAACACTTGCGCATGCCGCGCGAAGTAAGCGTTGATGCTCATGCGGGATCCCCGCCAATGACCCGCCCCTCGCTCAGCACGATACGCCGTGCACCGACCTGATCGATCAGATGCACATCGTGGCTGGCGACCACCACGGTCACACCGACTTCGCTGAAGCGTTTGAACAGCCTCATGATTTCGAGCGCGAGCTCCGGATCCAGATTGCCCGTGGGTTCATCGGCGATGAGCAGCGCGGGCTTTGCGACCACGGCCCTTGCTATGCCCACGCGCTGCTGCTCGCCGGTCGATAGTTCCAGTGGGCGGGACTTTTCCTTGCCGAGCAGGCCGACCTGATCCAACGCCGCCCGGACGCGCTTATCGATTTCGCGCCTCGGGACGCCGGCGATAATGAGCGGCAGCGCGACGTTGTCCGCCACCGGCCGGTCATGCAGCAACTTGTGGTCCTGGAATACCACGCCTATAGCTCTGCGAAACTGCGGGATGCCGCGCGGTTTCACTCCCGCCGTATTCTGGCTGTTGACGATGACCTGGCCGCGGGTCGGGCGCTCGATGAGCGCAATCAGCTTGAGGATACTGCTCTTGCCAGCGCCGGAGTGCCCCGTCAAAAATGTCAGCGCGCCGCTTTCAATGTTGAACGACACACCGGCCAAAGCCTCGCGTCCATTCGGATAGCGCTTATGAACCTGGTCGAAACGAATCATGCTGCGGCGTCGCGCGGTTCCGACTTCAAGAGTGCTGATACGAATTCCGATGCATTGAACACACCGAAATCCTCGGATTGCTCGCCGACGCCGATAAAGCGAATGGGAATCTTCAACCGTTGCGCAATGGCCAGCACCACCCCGCCTTTAGCCGTGCCGTCCAATTTGGTAATCACCAAGCCGGTTACTCCCAAACCCTTGTTGAATTCTTGCGCCTGCGCCACGGCATTTTGGCCAATCGTTCCGTCGAGCACCAACAACACCTCATGCGGAGCCGAGGGATCCAGGCGTGCGAGCACCCGCTTGACCTTCTTCAGTTCGTCCATGAGATGAGTTTGGGTGTGCAGCCGGCCCGCGGTATCGGCGATGAGGACATCGATGTTGCGCGCGCGCGCCGCCTGTAACGCGTCGAAAATCACGGCAGCAGGCTCGGCGCCCGATTGCTGAGCCACGATCGGAACGTTGTTGCGCTCGGCCCAAACTTCCAATTGCTCCCGGGCCGCGGCGCGAAACGTGTCGCCGGCTGCCAGCATCACGCTCTTGCCTTCGGCGAGCAGGCGGTGCGCCAGCTTGCCGATGGTCGTGGTCTTGCCGGCGCCATTGATGCCGACGACCAAGATCACGAACGGCTTGGCGCGGGGGTCGATGATGAGGGCCTGTTCGACCGGTATCAAAATTTGCGACATCGACTCCTGCAAAGCGTTCAGCAGCGCATCGACATCGTTCAGCTCCTTGCGAGCGACGCGCCTGCGCAGTTCCTCGAGGATTCTGGCGGAAGCTTCGACGCCCACATCGGCGGTGATCAGCCGGGTTTCGAGCTCATCGAGAATCTCGGCGTCGATCTTGCGGCCCGGAAGCAGCTCGGCGATGTCGGTGGTCAGCCAGGCAGGACCTACATTTAACTTTGCGCGCAGGCGTTTGAAAAACCCGCGCACCCCTGGGGTTTCGGTTTCGTTCGTCATGAGACAGGTATGATACCGGCAGTGGCTACCTCCAAGCGGGATTTACCGGCACCGCCCGGGCGCAATTCGGTGCGCATCATCGGCGGCATTTGGCGCGGCCGGCGGGTTCATTTCCCCGATATGCCGGGCTTGCGCCCAACACCGGATCGAGTCCGGGAAACGTTGTTCAATTGGCTGCAGCACTCCCTGACCGGAACCCGCTGCTTGGATTTGTTCGCGGGTTCCGGCGCCCTAGGTTTGGAGGCGCTGTCCCGAGGCGCAGCGGAGGTGGTCTTCGTCGAACAATTCCCCGCCGCGTCGCGCACCTTGCAAGAGCAATTGGGCCGCTTGGGGGCCGAGGGCAAAGGACGCGTCATGGAAATGGGAGCCGCGCGATTTTTGCGCACTCCCGCGAAGCCCTTCGACGTCGCATTCCTCGACCCGCCTTTCGGCAAGGACGCTCTGGCCGAATACATTCCGATGCTGGATTCCGGCGATTGGCTGAAAGTGGGCGGCCTGGTTTACCTGGAAAACGAACGGATCGCGGGCGTTCCCGCGATTCCTGCTCACTGGGAATTGCTCAAATCGAAGTCGGCGGGCGAGGTGGGGTATCATCTGGCGCGCGTCAACGGACGGAAATAGCCAATGCACAAGAGAAATGCCGTCTACCCGGGCACCTTCGATCCGATCACCAATGGTCACACGGACTTGGTGCGGCGTGCTGCCTCGATCTTCGATCGCGTGGTGGTGGCGATTGCGGCCAACCCGAACAAGGCGCCGATGTTCACGCTTGAGCAGCGAGTCGAGATGGCGCGGGGCGTGCTTTCCGACGTGCACAATGTCGAGGTGAAGGGTTACGTCGGGCTCACCACCGATTTCGCCCGGCAAAATGGCTTGTCGGTCATCGTGCGCGGCCTGCGTGCCGTGTCCGACTTCGAATTTGAGTTTCAATTGGCTAATATGAGCCGCCACCTCACCCCGGAAATTGAATCGGTATTCATGACGCCGCAAGAGCAGTACAC
>DATHFW010000149.1:0-2798 GCA_035317945.1 Steroidobacteraceae bacterium
GACCTCCTCAAGGGGGAGACCAGACGAATCGAAGGATGAGTCAGAATTCAGGCAGCGACCGCAGCACAGGCGCGCCCTGCTTCACCAACAAGCAGGGCCAGTATCTCGCTTTCATTCATGCCTATACGCTCGTGCTCGGACGCCCGCCGGCCGAGGCCGACATGCAACGCCACTTCCACGTCACGCCGCCTTCGGTCCACCAGATGGTGCTATCTCTCGAACGCGCCGGTCTGATCCGTCGACGACCCGGCATCGCTCGCAGCATTGAACTGATCATCGACCCCGAGCACCTGCCACTGCTGCGGCCAAGCCCGGCGCAAATCGTCAAATCTTCTGTGCGGAGGTACTAAGGCCCAGACTCATTAAGTCCACCATATGATAGCGGCGGCAAGGCAAACGGCAGCGAGGAAGTTTCGCGCCAGCTTGTCGTAGCGGGTGGCGATGCGCCGGAAGTCCTTGAGCCGAGCGAAGGCATTCTCGATGCGGTGGCGTAGCTTGTAGGCTTTCCGGTCGAAGCTGAACGGCTGCTTGCGGTTCGACCTGTTGGGAACGACGGGCCTGGTGCCGCGCTGGTGTAGCCATTGCCGCAGCTCTGCGCTGCCGTAAGCCTTGTCGCCGAGCAACTTCTTGGCCGCCTTGATACGACGGATGAGGCGCTGGGCAGGCGGACAGTCGTGCTTCTCGCCGCCGCTCAGGAGGATGGATAGAAGACGGCCTTTAGCATCTGCGAGTGCGTGGATCTTCGTATTGCGCCCGCCGGGCGAGCGGCCAATCGCCTGTTTGTGGGCCCCCCTTTTCCGCCCGCGGCCGAGCGGTGGGCCTTGATGTGGGTCGAATCGATCATCTGCATCTCGGTCGATCGCCCACGAGCGGCAAGCTCTCGGAACAGATGCTCCCATATGCCGCGCCGTGCCCAGCGCGCAAAGCGATTGTAGATCGTCGTATGAGGGCCGTACTCGGGAGGGCAATCGCACCAGCGACAGCCGCACTTAAGAACATGCAGGATGCCGCTGATCACCCGACGGTCGTCCGCCCGTTCCTTGCCGCGCACGTCGGTCGGAAGCAGCGGCTCGATCCGCTGCCACTGATCGTCGCTCAGCCAGAACAAATTGCCCCGCATCTTCTCTGCTCCCTTGACCGCAGAGAATCAGCAACCGATTCTAACAGCAACAGATTTATTGGGTTTTAACCCTAGTACCCGGAATCATAAATCGGAGAGACGTGGTTTGAGTCGCTTCTGATGGACGACGGCCTTGGTCCAGACGAAAGGGACGGCGCGGGTGTTGTAGCTGCCGACGAAATCATCGATGTGGCTCCTGAGCTGTTGGATGTCGGTGAAGCTGGCGCCGGCCAGGGAGCTGCCCTGGAGGATGGAGAACCAGATCTCGATCTGGTTGAGCCAGGAGCTGTAGGTCGGGGTGAAGTGCAAGCGGACGTTGGGATGGCGGGCGAGCCAGCGCTCGCGCTTGGGCTTGTGGGTCGAAAGATTGTCGAGGATGACGTGGATCTCCTTGCCCGGATAGGCCGCGACGATGCGGTTCATGAAGTCAAGGAACTCGACGCGCCGGCGCCGCTTGTAATGGCCGGCAGTGACTTGGCCGGAGAGCACGTCGAGCGCGGCAAACAGGGTCGAGGTGCCGTTGCGCTTGTAGTCGTGACTGCGGCCACTGAGGGCTCGCCCATTGGGCAGCTTGAGATAGCCCTGGGCGCGCTCCAGTGCCTGGATGTGCGGCTTCTCGTCGACCGCCAGCACGATGGCATCCTGCGGCGGGTCGAGATAGAGCCCGACGATCTCGGCGGCCTTGGCGACGAAGTCCGGATCATCGGTCTGGCACCACGACTTGCGCGCCGCCAGGTCGATCTTCTGCTCGCGCAAGAAGCGCCAGATATACTGGTCCGACACGTCGACCAGCTCGCGCGACAGCAGCGGCGCCGTCCAGCGGCCGTAGCCCGCAGGCGGGCCCTGATCGAGCAGCGCCAGGATCCGCTTGGCGGTGGAGGCGGTGTAACGCGGCGGCGGTCCGGGCCGCGGCAGATCATGCAGCCCGGCTAGGCGCTCGCCAGCAAAGCGCTTGCGCCACCGGCTGACCCGGCCCGGCCAGGTTCCCAACTCGGCCGCGATCGAACGGGTCGAGCGCCCCTCTGCAGCCAGCAGCACGATACGCGCCCGCTCGACAATCCCGTGTTCAGTTTTCGGAGATCGGATCATGGCTTCAAGCTCGCAACGCTCATGCTCCGTCAGGGCGATCACTGTCGCTTCCTGGATGTTCATCCCATCCTTGAATCACGACTCCACCTCCGGCGATAGACGGTACTAGGCGACTTGCGCCGAAAACCAATCTAACGCCGGTGGTCCCACCGCTATTGCCTTCCAGGCGTCCATTTGACTCAGATGAGTAAGTGGCCGGTCGATTTTGTGAACCACATCCCATAGGTGGCGAAGGCCTTTGGCTGAGTGCACTTTGAGGTGAATGTGCAGTGGAATTGCCCTCGCCGAACGATGGCCAGGGACTGTGGCACGTCCGTCTCAGAGCCCGCTGCAGAACATTTTTAGGCAGGGTAGCCAGAAACACCTGCGCTCGGCCAGCGCTCGCCCGCCCTTTTGGACGAGGGCGCCGTCGTCGACGAGCGACTTATCGGCCAGAGATCATCCGGCCGATGGGCGCCGGCGAGAAGTCGCTCATAACGTTCCCACCGGGCGGGGTCAAAAATGCTAGTCGCCGCAACCTTCTCAATCAAGCTGGACCAGTCGGCGAACGTAGGCTGGCTCGATCGGATCGCCAGCGCCGCCGATCTTG
>DATHFW010000150.1:0-6819 GCA_035317945.1 Steroidobacteraceae bacterium
TTGTACAAAAACATAACCTGCACGGGATCTGCACCCACCGCATTCGGACCGGTGCATGTCGCAGTTCCGAGGCCGCCGCTTGGCGTCAGATTACCGATGACATCATTCCCCGTTGCCTGAATGCACAAATCCAGCTGATTCTTGGCTCCGCCACTGTTGGGTGCGCCGGTCACATAGGGCTGGTCCCATTCCAAGACGATCACGACAAATTGGCCCGGGACTAACGCTGGAACGGACACGGGCAGAGTGGTCGCAACCGCGCCGCCCGCAGCCTGATTGAAGTTCAGTAAATGTTCGCCCGCATTGGGAGCGGTCGACGACAGGGTCGCAAAGGTCGGCGCATTGTTGTTGTACGCCAGCGTGCCGTTGTTGCCGGCCGAGGAAAAATACGCGACGCCTTGCGCCACTACTGCGTCGACGGCCTGCGCGACGATGCCGTCCTGAAAGAACGGCTCATCGAAATAACCGATGTCATCGACGATCACTTTTGCGCCGCCCCCGCCGCTGGCGACCGGAGCAGCTAAAGCGATAATGCCATTGGCAAAGTCTGCTTCACTATTTTCAGCCGTATGAAAGGCGAGGCCCGCCCCGGGAGCCACATCGTGAATGATTTGCATCATCGCTCGGCCTTCATCACCGAAAGGCAGCTGGACCGGAGCGCCGTAGGCCAAGCAATTCGCTTCGCCATTCCCCGAACTATCGGTGTCGATGATGCTGACCGAAAGAGGTAAATCCCCTGATGTCGTATCGCCGGCCGCTGTCGTATTGAAGCCGTTGTTGGCATAGCCGTTGAGACCGTCGGCCGGCACGCCGTTGGCGGCATACACCGGGTAGCAATTGTAGCTGTCGGAAACAACTCCGACGGTGACGCCGCTGCCATCCAGTGCATTTGACGTCCGCACGAGGTCGCTGTTCTGCGCGTAGTCGCCCTGGGTTTGGATCGCACCGCTGCGGGTGCGAGGCATGGCGGCCCGAATGGAATGCAATTCACCGAGCGTCGTGGCGGCCTCCAACTGATCGACCGGCAACCAACCGCCGACATCATTGGAGTACTGCGATGCACGTTGCAGACCCAATCCCACCAGGGCGGATTTCAATTTCTGCGGATCACCCGTCGTGACCGCATCGATCAACACCAGGGGAGTCGAACTGTTGGCCGGCTGAACAAATCTCGCCGCAGGATTCAATGCGTGCAAATCCTCCACGGCGTGGCCGGGACGCACGCCGCCGGCGTGGCGAGATATCTCGGCAAGCGAAGCGTCGAACTTCGAGCCGGTGGCGCTGTGGCGTTGCTGCATGCTGCGGCTGCCGGCGATATGTAGTTGAGCGGTGCCGCGTACGTTTGGGCGATGGAGCATGGGTTGCGAAGGCCCGACGGCAGAGACCGCCGTGATCGCCGTCAATATGCCCAACGCCCCGACTGCAAAGATACGTGAAGCCATCCGTGGTCTCCCTCTAGTTGCCACGATTAATTATCCCTCATGGTAACAGCAGATGCGCGCGCCGGCTGAAGTGTCGCGGAGTCGCGAGGAGCGATTACGTCAAAACGGGGCCGATAAATTCAACTGTCGAGCCAGCTGGTCCCAAACGAGGCGACGTGCAGCTCGGCGCGGTCCAATTCGTCCTCGAGCAAATGGAATGCATCGTCTTGCAGGAGTCCTTGGCTGCGCCACTGGGCGAGCAAGCGGCGTTCGGCCGTTATCGCCCGCGTTCGCAGCTCGTCGTACGCAGTCGTGGGCCGGGATCGATCGACGCTGGCACTTCGCGTTGCCCAATATTCGGCGCGTATGGCGGCGGCGCCTTCGCCGGGAATGCCCGCCAATGCCTCGAGCGCGGCATCCAACATCGCTTGGCGCGCTCGGGAGATATCCTCATCGAGCGAAGCGTCCGGTCCGATTCGCAGCAGGGCAATCAGCGGGCGGATGGTGAATCCTTGGAGAATCAGCGTGCCGAGCACGACGGTGAACGCGCTGAGCACGATGACGTCGCGCCCTGGAAACTCGTGCGGCAACGCCAGTGCGGTCGCCAGCGTGACCAGCCCGCGCATGCCGCACCACGAAACCAATACCCCCACCCGTGCGCTGGGTACTTTTGAATGCAGCACGCGCTTCTCGAAGAAAGCGCGGAACTGGCGCACGGCAACACCGTAGAGCATCACCCAGGCAAAGCGCACCCCGATGACGATCCCCAATACAATGAGCGCAAAAACCAGCGCATGGGTCAGCGCTTCACCTTGCAGCTGGCTCAAAATCACACGTGCCTGCAGTCCCATCAGCAAAAATGCCAGCACATTGAGTATGAAGACCACGGTCGCCCACACGGCGTTGGTGTTGAGCCGATCGCGGGCGCTGGTGCGCGCGGGCGCATATTGCGCGGCCATGCCGGCAAGCGCCACCACGGCGATGATGGGCGAAAGCCCCAATCGATCCGCCAAAATCCACGTGCCGAAGGTGAACAGGAACTGAGCAATGATCGAGGACAGGGTGCCGGCGACGGCGCGGATGACCCGCGTGGCCAGCAAGCTCACGATGATGCCGAGCACCGCGCCGCCGGGAACGGCGATGAGCAGCCGCGGCACCAAAGCCCCCCATGTGCCGTCCGGTGATGTTGCCGCCGTCACCGCCAAGCCGAAGGCCAACAACGCGACCGCATCATTGAGCAGACTCTCGCCCTGCAAGACTGCCATCATGCGGCGGGGCAAACTGAACTCTCGCAGCACCGCCGATGCGGCGGCGGCATCGGGCGGTGCGACAATGGCGCCGAGGGCAATGGCAGCCGCCAACGGCAACCCCGCAAGCGACATGCCGGCCCAGGCCACCGCGGCTGTGGTCACCAGTACGAGGAGTACGGCCAGCGACACCAGCGGCAACCAATTGCGCAGCATTTCGCGCGGCGGCAGCTCGAAGGCGGTGTCCATGACCGCGGGAGCGACGAACAGCGCCAGGACCAGACGCGGTTCGATGTTTAAATGCGGCGCAAATGGCAAAACCGCGACGCAGCCGCCCGCCAATGCCAACAGCGAGGGGTACGGAACGCGCAAGCGCCGCGCGATTTGCAGGAACACCACCGCAACGGCCAACAATAGCAATGTGATTTCGAACAACTGCATGTGCGAGGATTGTACTTCGGTGCGCTATATTTCAATACGCGGACCGCATTGATCCTTAAGAAGGGGTACTGATATGAGTCGACTACTGCTCGCCATCTGCTGTGCATCTGGTTTTCTGGCCGCGTCCTCGCCGGCATTCAGCGCCGACGCGAGCGCCGGTAAAGCCCTCTTTCGGCAGCGATGCACCGTGTGCCACACGGCGGAATCAGGCGATAGCGGCGGCGCACAGGGGCCATCACTCATCGGTGTCTTGGGTCGACCCGCGGCCGGCGCGCCGCAGTTTTCTTATACGCAGGCGCTGCGTGAGTCGAAGCTGGTGTGGGATGCGGCGACTCTGAAGCGCTTTCTGAGCGCGCCGGCCGGCGTCGTGCCGGGCACGTCGATGGCGCTGGCCGTACCAGATGAGACCGAACGCGACAACCTGATTGCCTATTTTCAAAGCGTCTCGAGTCAGGCCCCCGCCGCCGCACAGGCGATTGTGGTCCCGGTCAGCAGCGAGAAGTCGGCAAATTGGCGCTCAGATGCGCCGGGCCGAGTGCATCGGATCATCGCCGCGTCGCTACCTGCGCCGTTTGCCACGCCGTCCTCGCGCAACAACTCCTCGGTAGTGCCCAAGCCTGCGGGCGCGACACTGGCATTGCCTCCGGGTTTTCAAATCGAGCCCTTTGCGACCGGTCTTGCCGGTCCGCGCAAAATGCTGATCGCGCCGAACGGCGACATACTGGTCACGGAGATCTCCGGCGGGCGGGTCACCGTGCTTCACCCCACGCCGGACGGGCGTCGCGCGGGCGGCACCGACGTCTATCTAAAAGGACTCAGGCAGCCATTCGGCTTGGCCTTTTATCCGAATGCACAGAATCCGCAATGGTTGTATGTCGCTGAAACGAATCGCGTCACGCGCTACGCCTACCAGGTGGGCGATGTGAAGCCTCGTGGCGAGACTCAAATCGTCGTAGCGCAATTGCCGAGCGGCGTCGGCCACTCCACCCGCGATATCGCGTTTTCGCCGGACGGCAAGCAGCTGTTCGTCTCGGTGGGTTCCGGATCGAATGTGGCCGACACCATGTCCAAGAAAACACCGGCGGAGATCAAGTCCTGGGAAGCCCAGCATGGCCGCGGCGCCGCATGGGATGTAGAGACCGACCGAGCGGCCGTATTGGAATTCGATGCGGCGGCTCCTGCGGCGCCCACGTTCTACGCCGGCGGCATCCGCAATTGTGTGAGCCTGACCGTGCAGCCCGCCAACGGCGCGCTCTGGTGCACGACCAACGAACGCGACGCGCTCGGCGACGATTTGGTGCCCGATTATTCGACACGCGTGAAGCGCGGCGATTTTTACGGCTGGCCCTGGTACTACTTGGGCTCGAACGAGGACCCGCGCTTGAAGGGTGAGCGGCCCGATTTGGCGGGCCACGTGTCGGTGCCCGATGTGCTCTATCAGGCACATTCGGCGGCGCTCAGCATGAGCTTCTATGAGGCAAGCAACGGCAAATCCGCATTCCCCGCCGCCTTCGTGGGTGATGCCTTTGTCGGCTTGCACGGCTCTTGGAACCGCAGTTTGCGCACAGGCTATAAATTGGTGCGCGTTCACATGAAGAACGGCGAGCCCACCGGTGACTACGAAGATTTTCTGACCGGCTTCGTGGTCGACGACAGCCATGTCTGGGGACGGCCGGTGGCAACCGCGGAACTCAAGGATGGCTCGCTGTTGATGAGCGAGGACGGCGGCAATGTCATCTTCCGCATTTCATACAGTCACTGATCGGTTGCAGGGCAGCAAGATTCTTCAATTCACAGCAGCATTCAATATGTAATATGATTTAGGCACGGCACCGGAGAAAACAATGGGCAAAGTCACACGGCGATCCTTTGTCACCACCGTCGGCGCCGCGAGTGTGGTTCCCGCTGCGGCGTTGCTGACGGCCACCACACCGGTGGCGCCCGCTGAGGCGGCAACCGCCGCAAAAACACCGATCGACGCCGCCGCGGGCAAACCTGTTTATCTTTTCTTCAACGCCGATGAGGTGCTGTTCATCGAGGCGGCGTGCGAGCGGTTGATACCCGCGGACGAGTCAGGACCGGGAGCCCTCGGTGCTGCGGTTCCCAATTATCTCGACAAGCAGTTGGGCGGCGCATGGGGCGCGGGCGAGCGGCTGTACCGCAGCGGTCCGTGGCAAACCGGAACGCCGTCGCAGGGTTATCAATTGCCGTTCACGCCCGGCGAGCTTTTTCACACGTGCCTGCGCGCGATCAGCCGCGATCTGGCGGCGAGCAAGACGCCGTTCCATGAAATGCCGGCCGACAGTCAGGACGCATACCTCAGGTCTCTCGAGTCCGGAGCGCACGATCTGGATGGCGTGCCCTCAGGGATCTTCTTCGACATGTTGTTGAAAATGAGCGTGGAAGGATTCTTCAGCGATCCGGTATATGGCGGCAATCGCGACATGGTCGCGTGGCGGATGATCGGCTTTCCCGGCGCGTATGCGGACTATTTCGAGGCAATCGATCACCATGGCGTGAAGTTCGTGCGCGAACCGATGAGCCTCGCCGAGGACGGCAAAGGCCATATCCACACGCGTCAAGACATTCCCGCCAACCTCTAAGCTCACGATCAAGGGAGAGCACCATGGTGCAGCGTCTCAAAGAAGTCGACGTCGTCGTCATCGGCGTCGGCATGGTCGGCAGTATCGTCGCCAAGGAACTCGCGGCGGCGGGTTATAAGGTCGTGGGATTGGAGCGCGGCCAGACACGATTCACGGTCCCGGAGTTTCAAAGCCCGGCCATCCATGACGAACTGCGCTTCGATATTCGCAAGGCCATGATGCAGGACAATACGCGCGAGCCGGTCACGTTTCGCAACCAAGGATCGCAGGTGGCGCTGCCGGTTCGGCGTTGGGAGTCGTTTCTTCCAGGCACGGGCCTCGGCGGCTCCATGGTGCACTGGAATGGCCAGACGTACCGATTCCAGGCGAACGATTTTCAATTGGCGACGCGTACACGCGAGCGCTACGGCAAGAATTTTCTGGATGCGGATCTCACCATTCAGGATTGGGGCGTGACTTACGATGATCTGGAGCCGTACTACGATCGCTTCGAGTATCTGCTCGGCACCAGCGGCAAGGCAGGCAACATCAAGGGCCAGATTCAGCCGGGGGGCGATCCGCATGAGTCGCCGCGATCGCGGGACTATCCGACGCCGCCGCAAAAAGAACATTATTCGGGCGCGATGTTTCGCAAAGCCGCGAGCAGCTTGGGCTACCACCCCTTCCCGCAGCCCTCGTCGAACTTGAGCCAGCCCTACACCAACCCGGAGGGCATGAAGCTCAATGCCTGCGTCTTTTGCGGCTTCTGCGAACGCTACGCCTGTGAACATTACGCAAAGTCGGTGCCGCAGACGGTGATCCTGCCGGTCTTGCTCGCCAACCCGAACTTCGAACTGCGCACCGGCTGCCAAGTTCAGCGCATCAATCTCGATTCGACCAAGAAGCACGCCACCGGCGTCACCTACATCGACGCCGTGGGCCGCGAGTTCGAGCAGCCGGCATCACTGGTGATCACCTCGATGTTCGCGCTCAATAACGTTCGCATGCTGCTGTTGTCGGGTATCGGGACGCCTTACGATCCCGCGACGGGCCAGGGCGTCGTCGGCCGCAATTACGCTTACCAGACCATGAGCACGGTGGCATCGTTCTTCGATGACGACGTGCACA
>DATHFW010000151.1:0-2423 GCA_035317945.1 Steroidobacteraceae bacterium
ACGAGAGTCAAAGCGCGTCGAAGCAAGCGCATTGGCGCGCCGTCGCGGTGAGTGCTTGCGAACAATGCGGCCGCAACCGGCTGCCGACCGTGGACGCCCCGCAGCCGCTGCTGAACTATCTGGGTGCCATGACGCCCAACGAAAAGCCTGGATTGCTGCGCCTGGTCCTGGAGCCGGAGAGCGCCGCCCGAGCGCAGCAGGGAACACGGTCTGTCGACGCACATGCCGCCGGGCCGGTCACCGGCGCCGACATCGCCATTGGACCGGAAGGCGGCTTCGCACCCGAAGAACTTGAAGCCTTTGAACTGTCGGCATTCACGCGCCTTGGGCTGGGGCCGCGCGTGCTGCGGACCGAAACCGCGGCAATCGCTGCAATCGTGGTCCTGCAAGCGCGATTTGGCGACATGTCGGGGGTTTCCGACGATGGGTCGCGGACTGAAGACGCTTGATTGGCACCAGGACCTAAGCCTATAAGCGACTCATTAAAGCGTTTGCGGGATGCCCATGAACTCCAGAACTTCGTCGCCCCTGGCCTTGCTGCTGCCTCTGCTCCTGGCCGCTTGCGGGGGCGGTAACGGCTCGGGCTCAGGCGCCGCTGCCGTGGCGCCGTCGATCACGGCGCAGCCGGCGGATCAGACGGTGGTCGTCGGACAGCCGGCCACGTTTACGGTCACTGCGGCCGGCACCGCCCCGCTGACGTTTCAATGGCAGAAAGGCGGGGTGCCGATATCGGGCGCCACCGCATCGAGCTACGCCACGCCGGCCACGGCCCAGGGCGATGATGGCGGCACCTTTCTCGTCGTCGTTTCCAATGCCGTCGGCAGCCTGAGCAGCAGCAGCGCGAAGCTCAAGGTCGTTTCCGGCACGACCATGCCGCGCGGAACCGATGTGACCACCTACAAAAACGATCTGAGCCGCAGCGGGCAAAATCTGTCCGAGTCGGCGTTGACACTCACGAACGTGGCTTCGTCGACCTTCGGACTGTTGCGCACGCTGGCGGTCGACGGCAGAGTCGACGCGCAACCGCTGTACCTATCGCAGCTCAGCGTGGGCGGCGGCTCATTCAACACCGTGTTCGTGGCCACCGAACATGACTCGATATATGCCTTTGATTCGGACTCGGGCGCCGTGCTCTGGCGCGTCTCGCTGCTCGGCACGGGCGAGACTCCCAGCGACGATCGCGGCTGCAGCCAAGTGACGCCTGAAATCGGCGTCACTTCAACGCCGGTGATCGATCGCACCGCCGGCGCTCACGGCACCATCTACGTGGTCGCCATGTCGATCGATGCCCAGTCGAACTACCATCAACGCCTGCACGCGCTCGACATCACGACGGGTGCCGAATTGCTCAATGGACCGATCGAAATCACCGCCTCATTCCCGGTTACCGGCACCGCGACCTCCTCGTTCGACCCCAAGGCCTACGAAGAGCGCGCCGCGCTGCTGTTATTGAACGGCACGATCTATACCAGCTGGACGTCGCACTGCGACATTGTGCCCTATGGCGGTTGGATCATTTCCTATGCGCAGAGCACCCTGGCGCGCAACGGCGTGCTAAATGTCGCCGCCAACAGTTCCAAAGGACCCGCCATTTGGATGGCCGGCGGCGGCCCGGCGGCGGACTCAAGCGGAAATATCTATCTGCTGACTGCGAACGGCGCGTTCGAAACGACGATGGACGCCAATGGTTTTCCGAGCGGTCAAGATTTCGGCAACTCCTTCCTCAAGATTTCGAGTGCCGGCGCCGGGCTCAAGGTGCTGGACTACTTCACCATGTTCAATGAAGTGGCCGAGTCGAACGCCGATCAAGACCTTGGCTCCGGCGGCGGAATGTTGTTGCCTGACCTGATGGATTCGACCAGTACGGTGCGGCATCTCATGGTGGGTGCCGGCAAGGACGGCAACATCTACGTGGTCGATAGGGATTCGATGAGCAAGTTCAATGCGAGCAGCAACAAAAACTATCAAACGCTCGGCGGCGCCTTGCCCGGCGGCATCTGGTCCACGCCGGCGTACTTCAACGGCAGCGTGTACTACGGCAATGTGTCCGGCACGCTGAAGGCATTTGCGATCTCAAGCGCCAAGCTGGGTGCAACACCGCAGTCGCAGTCAACCACGCAATTCACCTATCCGGGGACCGCACCCAGCGTGTCGGCCAACGGCACAGCCAACGGCATCGTCTGGGCGCATGAGAACTCCAACCCCGCGGTGCTGCACGCCTACGATGCCGCGAATCTTGCCCACGAAATTTACAACAGCAATCAGGCGGCGGGAAATCGCGACCATTTCGGCGCGGGCAACAAATACATCACGCCGATGGTGGCGGACGGCAAAGTCTTCGTGGGGACTCCCAACTCGGTTGCGGTTTTCGGCTTGTTGCCCTAGCGTCTACTGCATGACCGAGGTTTCCTCGGCAATCATTT